>CAZXWB010000184.1:0-4055 GCA_964644395.1 uncultured Hyphomonadaceae bacterium
CGCTGCTCAAACGCGGGACCGGCTTGAGGACGTAGGACGTGATGCAGCGCGGTTTGTGATTTTCGGTTTTACAGTTTCGGATTTACAAACGGCGGACTCCAAATGCCCGGCTTTGATTTTTCGGTTTTTCGGCTTTCGTAGGAGCGAGCCTTGCTCGCGTAGATTTTTGGCTTAGCCAGGCCGATCTCTTGCGGGGCAAGCGCCTATGGGACAAACGCCTATAAAGAAAAAATCGCGGCCTGGAGATCGCTCCTACGCGGGCACCATCAAAGTCGGCGCCCGCGTCACCCAAACGCCCAAACGACGAAGCGACTAGCCCGCGCGGAGTTATTCAGGGGTTAGTAGCTCCTTTAATCCTTGCTCCCGCGGATTATCCCCGCCCGGCCCGTTGCAGGCAGCTCCGAGAGCCGCGATTCCTTGAGCCGCCGCTTCACCCGGTGCCGGTGGCATCGGAGCATCCGGTGGGCGTTGCTCAGGAACACCTGGTAGCCCAGCAGCACCATGACGACCCCGGCGAACGTCAGCCATTCGGGCCAGCCATACTGCCAAGAGAGGATGCCGAACAGTCCGGTGACAACTACCAATAGATGGATCAAGTGCACGGTGGTGGGCACGCCATAGCCGCAGCGACTAAAGATGTGGTGCAGGTGCGTGCGGTCGGCTGCGAACGGGCTTCGGCCCAGGCGGATGCGTCGAAAAAAAAGCGCCAGCGTATCCATGGCCGGCACGACCAAGAGCCACGCCATGGTCACCGGGTAGATGGTGGTGCCCGAATTACTGTAAATGGCGATCGCCAGCCAGGCGATTGCGAATCCGAGCATCATGCTGCCGGCGTCGCCCAGGAATGCCGTGGCGCGTGCGTGGCCCGGCATTCTGAGGTTGTGGATCAGAAAACCCACCGTGGCCAGCGCAAACAACAGTGAAATTAAAACCAGCTCCGCTGAAGCCCCGCCAAGCCAGCCTGCAAGCGCGAGCAGAATGAAGATACATAGGCAGATGCCGCCTGCGAGGCCGTCCATGCCGTCGGACATGTTGATGGCATTGATCATGAAGACGACGCAGGCCACCGTAAAGGGCTCGGCAAAAATGCCCAGGCCGACAGGGCCATACGCCGAGCCGAAAATTTCCCCAAGCATATTCACGCTTAGTCCGCCCCCGTAGACCATCAGGCAGCCGACGCCGATCTGGATCAGCAGGCGGGCTCGCGCAGAAACGTCCATCAAGTCGTCAGCCAGGCCCGTCAGCAGAAGGGTAATCATTCCGACTACTAGCGACCAATGCGGAGTCATCGGTATGTCGAAGACAAAAATGCCGACCACGAAACCGGCAAAAATGGCCAAGCCGCCCGTCAGCGGAGTGGGGCTTACATGCCGTTTGCGATGGTTTGGGTGATCGATCAGCCCGAACCGGCGGGCCGGGCCGTTTATCGCCGGAATCAGCCCTCCCGAGATAATCAATGCGGCCAGCAATGCCCCGGCTGTTTGAAGAAATGTGTTCATAAGGCCTCCTCCCTTTGGATATAAACCCACTCCGATTCCCTAATTTACATCAAACCGATCGCAAATAAAACACTTTTTTGTGTTGTTCGTCACTTTTTTTGTAATTTCCTGAGGTGCTCGACGCCAGTACTGTTCTGAAGCACAGTGCCAGCACTACCTGCCTCGCCGGAATGTGCCAGCTGAAATCTCCAAGCGCGATTAGCACCAGTGCCGCCAGTCCAGCGCACAAAAGAATGGTCTCGGGGTTAAGTCAAGGATCGCGCCATACGGCCACAGCAGACGCTGCAAGCAATCCGGCCCCGACGACGCCCATCTCGAAAAGCCAGTGCAGCAGGTCGTTGTGCGCGCAGTCGTACCAACCGCCGAGATCGCCGGGCTGGGATTCGCCCCGCCAAAGCGCTTCAGGTTAGTGTCAGAGCGCTCGGTAGCGGCTCGAATTTCAGAACCTGGAGAAGCGCCCAGAAGCTCAGGACCGCGGCAAAGATCCACCAGCCCATCCGCGGCAACGCCAGCCTCGTTTCGAAACGTGCGCCGCCGAATTAAGTAAACGTCATCGCCAGCGCCCCGAACAACAGCAAAGGTCCGCTGATGCTAAGCGTGAGCGGGGTGCGATTACCCATCATCAGCGGCAACGCCATTGCCTGCAACATCAGCAATGCGAGCACTTCCAAGTGGCGTCCCGATTGGCGGGAACATTCATTCGATTTCCAAGCGGCTGATTGCCAGTCGCTTGCCGCGCTCGACCAGCCAGAGCTCAGCGCGGCCTTTTAGGGCGTTATGTTGAGAACGACCGAGCTGGACGCGTATCTCCAGCTCAGTCCCGACTTGCCAGTGGTTACCGTCGCGGGTCAGGCGGAACACCTTCAAGTCGACTTGGCGCGATTCGGCGCCGGCCAGCATTTCGCGGAAATGGTCGGCAATGCTGCTTCGCCCCTTAATCTCCTTGAATTGGGCGTTTCTAGTAAACGCGCCGGCGATGCCCGGGACGTTCCCGGCCTGTAGCGCACTGTGAAACCGTTTCAGCGCCTCGCCGACCGGATGCGAGCCGAATGGACCCAACGCCAGCTCGCCGCCTGCATTTCCGGAAGGATTCCCGGTTGACCCGACTTTCGAGCTTCGGGTTTCGGGTTTCCTCAAGGGTGGCTCTTGCCCACCGGCCAGCGCATTCCCCCCGTCCGCGCTGCCCCCGTCGGAGAGGCCGCCCCGCCCTGTGCCCTGGCTACCGCCTTTCACACTTTTACCTGAAACCGGAAACCTGAAACCGGTAACCGCATCCGCTGAAGAAATCGCCGCGCCTGAGCTTTTTTCGAAAAACGCTGAAGGTACCAACGCCATATTCAACACCGGCAAGAACGCCAGCACGGCCAACCCGCCGATCACCTTGTGGGTCAAGTAGCGATCACTGCCGAAGCGTGCGCGCAGGCGGTCGGCAAATGCGCGAATCCAGTGCTTTCGAACGCCGGCGGGCGCGCGTTGGACGTTTCGGCTGGCAGGTTTTGCCGGGCCGGGTTTCGGCTTCGACAACTTCGGCGCGGCCGGCTCGCGCTTGAAGCGAGCGTAGGCGCGGTGCACGGCCTGGGAGCGCTGGGTGAGCCAGTCGGAGAGGTCGGGGAAGCGATCCGGGTGGAACGCGCTGGCCAGGCGGCGGAACCGGGTGCGCCGGCGGCTCGCCGGCACGTCGGAATCGAGCCCGGCCGCGGCCAGTTTGAGCTCGCCGGCGTCGAACACCTCGTCATCGAGTCGGTACAGCACCATGTGCAGCAGCACCGGATCGTGGCCGGGCCGGGGCAGGTCGCTGCCACGTCCGCGGCCGCGCGCCGCAGAACCCGTCAGCCAGCCCAGAAGAAGCTCGACGTCTTCGAGTCGCAACGCCGGGCGCTCGCCCCGTCGCAGGCTCGCGAGAAGATCGCGCAGTTCAGTCACGCCGGTTGCCGGTGTGAAGTGCGATCTGCGCGGCCCGCCGCAAAGAGCTGCGGAAATCGGCCAGCATGATATAGCCGGCAATGATCAGGAGAGCTGTAAGCGTCCATGCACCCAAACGCGGGATCATCCGGTTCAACCAGGCCGCCCGCGGCAACTCGTCGAACCGTCAGGCGGTCGA
The DNA here is from genome assembly GCA_964644395.1 of uncultured Hyphomonadaceae bacterium. GTDB lineage: Bacteria > Pseudomonadota > Alphaproteobacteria > Caulobacterales > Hyphomonadaceae > JBGSUF01. Next base: position 3,601 of record CAZXWB010000184.1, read on the forward strand.
TCCGAGCGCTTTTTGGTCTTCCAGTTGGTCGTTGTCGCCGGTGTTATCGGATTCATAGTTGTAATAATCAGAGGAATAATAGGCGTAATCCGCGCTGTCGAAATCCACGCTATTCAGCACAACGCCCAGGACCGGCGCACGCACCTGGGCAAGCCTTCGCATGCTGATCTTGATGCTTTCTTTCGCCGTTGCGCCCGCCGCGGCTACCACGATCACGCCGTCGACCAGGCGCGATAGCACAATTGAGTCAGCCAGCCCCAGGATAGGGGCCGTGTCGATGATCACGTGGTCGAATGTGCGGGCGCTCATTGCGACAACCTTGGCCATCCGGTCGGAGCTAAGCAGCTCCGCGGGGTTCGGCGGCTGATTGCCGCTGGGCATCACGAAAAGACGCTCGACATCGCTCTGAGAAATGGTGGACGCTTCGCTTTGTTCGTCCTGCGATCCTGCGATGC
>CAZXWB010000185.1:0-4049 GCA_964644395.1 uncultured Hyphomonadaceae bacterium
CCTGACCGAAACGCTGCTGGAGCGCTGGCGCACCCTGCACGAGATACGCGACCAGTCACCGGAACTGGCCGCATCGGTAAGCTTTGTGATCGGGCGCAATTTCTTCCTGCGCCGCGACCATGCCAATGCCCAGGACGTGCTCGGCACATGGCTGGAAGCCGGACACGGACCTGCGGCGCTGCGCAATACGGGCCGCGAATTCTATGCCATGAGCCTGTTTGAATCCGGGCGGCGCGCCGAGGCGCTGCCGATCATGCGCGAGGTGATGCAAAGCTATGAGGACGGGCACAAGCGCCCGCTCGCCGACCAGTTGAACTTTGCCCTGCGCCTGGCCACCCTGACCAATGAAACCGCCGACATCGACAAGGCCGAGGAACTCTACGATGCCCGGGCGCGCGAACAGCTCGGCACGGAACTGACACCGGCCCAGAAGATCAACCAGTATGCCGGGCTCCTGCACATCCGCAAGCTGCGTGATGACCATGCCGGCGCCATTGGTGTGGCGCGCGACATACTGGCGATTTATGATGCCCATCCAGATTACAAGTTCGGACGCACGGTGACGCGTATCAACCTCGCCGAACTGCTGCTTTATACGCAGGACGATGCCAGCGCCGCAGAGGCTACGGCCCGGCAGGTGCTCGGCATCGATCTCGAAGCCGAGGGCGAAAGTGCGGCCACGGCACGCGGCCATTTCCTCCTGGCCCGCGCCCTCATGGTCCAGGGGCGCCTTGATGAGGCCGGCGATACCTTGCGCACAGGCGCAGAGATGCAGGAACGATATACCGGGCTGCCGGCGGGCGGACCCGACTTTGAATTGGCGCGGGCCGAATGGCTTGCAGCCTCCGGAGACACCGCCAGCGCCAGGGAAGTGCTTGAAGGGATATCCGCGTCAGCCCCCGCCGCGGGCCTGGCGCTGATGCGGGCCTATGTCGACCTGCTGGAGGGCCGCAGCGGCGACGACGTCGGCGACGACCTCACACCGGGCCTGGATGCTGCCGTGTCCCTGAATTACCGGCAGGCCTTCATGTATCGCCGCCTTCTGGCGCTCGGCATGCCGGACATTCTCGGCGCCGACTGAGCCACGGTCACCCTCCGCCGGACGCGGCCTTCATTCGCCCTCGATCATCACAAGATCCGCGTCGATCCGGGCGAGCAGTTCGGCTTCCTTCTCGTCCAGCCGTCCGTCGGCCTCGGCAATGGCACGCAGGATGGTCTTGAGGTTATCGATGCCGGTCTCGTTCAGCAGTCGTCCGGCGAAATCCACCATGCGGTCAAGTTCGGGAAGGTCTTCTGGATGGCGGCAGCGCTCCCGGAACCGCTCCCGGTCTATGTCGCCAAAAAGCTGGACCGCACGGGTTTCCGCCGCCTCGATCTCGCGGTCGTCAACCTCGCCGTCGATCGTCACCATGAGGGCCAGGAAATCCGCCGATACCATGAGGAAAAGCTCCTGATTGTCCTTTTCCTCCGGCATGTCCGGACGCCAGTGGGGCTCGGTGATGTGGTAGTGCAGCGCGGTGAGGTCCTCCTCGAGCGCGGTCATGTTGTCGAGGGTCGGAAGCACGCCCTCGGTCTTGAAGAACCGACGCTGAATGCGATCCTCCCGGACGATCTCCTCGAAGGAGAGGCCGAGAGCTGTCATGCGGTCCTCGGTGGACGGATGGGTGTCGGTGGGATGAGCGACATGGTCGCCAAGCGCGAATTTCAGGAGTGGCGTGATCTTTGACCGATCGACATCGTATTTAACACGGTCGGCAAAGTTGCGCACCAGGTTGCGGGAAAAGCGCCCCTTGCGGGCCCGCGCAATCGAATCGCGGAACTCATCTCCCCAGACCGCCGAAAAGATCGAGGCCTTCAGCAATGAGAAGGCGATATCCTCCTCGCTGGCCGCCTTCGCGCCAAGGCGGTCGGCCCGGCGTTCGCGGCCACGGCCGATGCGGCGCTCCTGGGCGGCAAACACGCGCAGGAAATCCTCGATCAGCACACGGGCCGGCAGCGTCACCCAGCGCGTGATCGGGCGGCCAGGGTCGGACAGCGCCGCCCGCGTGGCGCCGACGCCGATATAGACCGGTGCAAATCGCAGCGAGTAGGCGGTGTCACCGCCGGCAAAGTGGCCCAGTTCATGGCCGAGCACGGCGCGGAACTCCGCCGGCGTGAAACGCTCCATGAGCGGGATCGAAAGGTGCAGCGTCTCGCCCTTCAGCGGCTCGGCCATGTAAGGTGTCTGCACCGGCGCGCTGGTGACGTAGAATGTCGGGTCTAGGCCCATCACCACATTGTCCGGCATACGCGCTTTCACCGTCTTGGCCACTTCACGCACCATCAGGCCAAGACGGGGGAATTCGTAGAGGCTCACCGGGCGCGCCGCCACATGGGATTTCGGACGCACGAAGAAGGCCCTCAGCGCATTGATCAGCGATATGGCGATCGCCACGCCCATCGCGCCCATGACCCCGAGCGCGAGGCTGCCATCAATGCCGGCCCAGTGCTGCAGCCCGAGATAGACCGCACCGACCAGGATGGCGTAGTGCGCCAACGCGATGGCGCCGATGATCAGGGTGGCAAGGCCCGCAATCCAGGGAAAGATGAAGGCGAGCAGCGATCGGTGAATACCCAGCACCGGCGCGACAATCCTGACCAGCAAACCAAGCACGATCGCGGTCGCAAGGACCCCCACCGACGCGACGCCGAGCCAGACAAACAGCGTCTCATCACCCGACAGGCCCGCAGGTTCCTGCTTCACGAGCGCAAGACCGGCTTCCCAGACTGTCAGTCCGGCAAGTTGCAGCGTGTCCACGCTCGAAAAGTCCCAGAAGCGGGCCACCGAGACCGCCATGCCAATAAGCGGTATGACCAGCACACCGAGCAGCAGCTTCACGAGATATCCCATTGGCGTCCCTCCGCGTCCCGACACCTGGCACAAAGGCAATGTGGCGCGCCGGTGTCAATTCACCTGTGGAAAAGCCGCTGCTTTTCGCGATGTCGGCACCTGCGACCCGCCAATGGCTGCACTTTTGCCTTGCGCTCGCCGCATTCGAATCACCCTTAATGTGGAGTGCTCCGTGCACGGAAACCTGATGGGGAGGGCTGCCATGTCCAAACGTGATGAACTGATCGAGAAGTATGCCAAGGACATCAAGGAGAAGGTCGGCGAGACGCCTGACATGGATCTCCTGCGCAAGGTGACCATTGGCTGCGGCCCGTCGATCTACAACAAGGATTCGTCCACCGTCGCCGCCTCCGATCCCTCGGAGCTCGAGCGCGTCAAGAAGAACTTCCTGATCAAGAAACTCGGACTTGCGGATGGCCCGAAGCTCGATGAGGGCATCCAGGCCGTGATGGAAAAGTACGGCAAGTCGGTTCGGTCCAAGCACCGGGCGGTGGTCTACTACCTGCTCACCAAGCACTTCAAGAAGGCCAGCGTCTACAAATAGGACCTGCTGCCATCGAATTGCGTCAACCTCTGGGCGGGCCTACTGGCTTGCCCAGACAATACGGGCAATCCATTCGAGATCCTCGGGATTGAATTCCCGGGGCGGATATTCGGGATTGAAGGAGTGCAGTTCCACCCGCCGTGCGCTGCGATGGGCCAGCAGCTTGGCCAGCACCTCGCCCTTTCGGGTTTTCGCCACGACACGGTCGCCGACCCGCACACTCTCATTCGGCGCAACCACGATGCGGTCACCGGCACGGAAGACCGGTTCCATGCTGTCACCACTGATCTCCAGCGCATAGCTGCCCTCGGCGTCTTCCAGGCCCGGAAACTCCACCTCGTCCCAGCCCGCGCCGAGGGGAAACCCGGCATCGTCGAAAAAGCCGCCCTCGCCCGCCTGGGCCAGGCCGATCAGCGGCACGGTACGGCCGCGCCGTCCTTCCACCAGGTCGGCAAACTCGTCAAAGCCCGCGCCAACAGCCTCGAGCGCCTTGGCGAGGCTCTCCGTTGACGGCCAGCGCAGCTTGCCATCCTTTGCGCCCTTGCGCTTCGACTTGTTGAAGGCGGTGGGATCGAGACCGGCCAGGCGTGACAGGCCGGAAGCTGTCAGGCCGTG
>CAZXWB010000186.1:0-4029 GCA_964644395.1 uncultured Hyphomonadaceae bacterium
GCAGTCGGCGCTGAAAGCTTACGGAAAATCAATCGAAATCGCGGTCGCCCACGGTACCGAGCGAGAGCAGGAAGAACCGGAACTGGATGGACTCACTGGGACCGATCGAGCGGTCCACGGCTTCCTTGCGCTCATAGGCGATCTCGAAACGCGAGCATTCATCGGTCCAGGCAATCCCGAAACTCTGGCGAATATTGCGCGGGCGCGCTTCTGTCAGGGGCTCATTTGTCACCGGATCACGGAGTATCTGGTCGGTCAGTGGATCGCGCAGGACGATCTCGGTACCGGCCACATCCCGCAACTGGTTATAGGTCAGCGACCAGTTCTGCGTAAGGCGAAGCTCGGCGGAGGCATCAAACCCTTCATCTCTTCGTTCCAATGGCGCCACGCTTTCGTCAATGGCATAGTACCTGATCGCCGCCCTCAGGCGTTCGGTGTTCACCGAAGCCCGCAGATCGAGCTGGTTGAGTTCGAGATCTTCATTGTCCAGCCGGACCGCCCCGGAGAGCTTGAATGTCCGATCGTAGTTGACCGCGGCCGTGGCGATGTAGTCGGAACGGCTTTCCTCGATCCCGGACAATGCCGTGAAGGCCGGGTCAGCTTCGTCACGCCAGCGAACACCGGCTGCGACCCGGGCCTGGAGGCCGCTTCTCCAGTTCGCCGTGCTTGAAATCCCGAACGCCGCCTTTCCGCCGCCCTCGTAGAGGTCATAGCCAGGCGCTGCGCTGGCGCTGAAGAGCGACGCCTCGTCCAGTTCGAACAACCCGTCGTCCTCAATGGGGATCGGCTCGTCATTCGGTTCAGGCGTGCCATAGGCAACCAAGGCCGTCGGCTCGATCAGGACATCCACGCTCTCACCATGGCGCACCAGGGGCCAGGACAGCCGTGCGCCGACGCTTCCCACCGCGCGCGTGACATCGCCCTGCCCGGAGATCTCCTCGTCGAGTCCATAGTAATCGCCCCGAATCTCGGCGAAGGGCTCGGCGACAAATCCGCCGGGCAGGATACGACTGGCCTGCCAATCAGCACCAAGGCTTACGCGGCGGCTGTCGGCGCCCTCGTCGCGGCCCAGGATCGCGGTCGATACATTGACGGCCAGTTGCCCGCCAGATCTGAAATCGAGCGTGCGCTCCGCAAAGGCCAATGGTGTCGCCACAGGCAGCGTGGCGTCGTCCTCGCCGCCCTTTAGGCTCTGGACCTTGAACACCGCGGCGTCGGCGTAGAAATCGTCGCCCTGGCCTTGCAGGAACACTTGAGAGAGCAGTTGACGGAGCTGGCTCTCATAAAGCCCCCGTTCCTCGTTCTCCCCTTCGATGTCATAACGCCGCGAATAGAGGTCGTCGCTCATGTACTCCGCGCCGAAGCCCCAGTTCCAGGTCGGGGTGATCGCGAAGCGGCCTTCGGCGAACAAATGCGAGCGCCATGCCTGTTCACCGAATTTCTCGCCATCGCTGTCGAACTCCTTCTCGTTCGTGCCGCTCGCATTCACCCGCAGCTGGCCGGAATAGAATCGCTTGCGATAGTCGATCTCCAGCAGCGGATTGACGTTGCCATAGACCGCTGGCGCGATGGTCAGGTCGGAGGAGGGTGAGATGGCCCAGTAATAGGGCTGCTGGTAGAACGCGCCGAGTTTTGATGAGGCGCCAAAACCCGGGACGAGCAGACCCGACCTGCGCTCGGATTGCGGATCGGGATGGGTGAAATATGGCAGGTAAAGGACCGGAATGCCCGCCACCTCCAGAACCGCGTCGCGGTAGGAGATCATCTGGGTTTCCTGGTTCAGCACCGCGCGCCGCGCCCGCAGGCTCCAGGTCGGTGTCTCGCCGGCCTCCTCGCAGACCTCGCAGGCGGTGTAGATCACCTTGTCCAGGGCATTGATCCCGCTCGCCTCGCGCACCGCACTGCGCGCGATCGCCGTGGCGCCGGTCGGCAATCGCGTGGAAAAGTTCGAGGCGTAGCCGTCGATGAGGTTCTCATCCACCTCGATCTCGTCGGCGAAGCGCTCGGTGCCATCGGGGTCGAAGATCTGAACGTTGCCGACGGCATAGATCCGCCGCGTGCCGAGGTCGTAGGTCAGCCGGTCGGCGCGCAGGGTGCGGCCCTCATACTCCACCACGACATCCCCGGTGGCGATGATCTGGTTGTTGGCGTCGTCATTCTCGATGTCGTCGGCTTCCACGACAACGCCAGCTTCGCCGGGCAGCGTCCGGCTGTCCTGTGCCACCGCCTCAGCGGTAATGCCGGCAAGGCAGATCAGGCCCAGGGCGTTCCACGTCCGCATGGTTGAAATCTCCTGCCGGTCCTCAAGCGCTCCCCGCGACGCTTCGGTTGTTAATGAAGCCCGGGCGGGGCGTCTACAGCAAGCCTGCTCTGCAAGGCTTTAAGCTTTGTCATGTGGACACCGGGCAACGCTTCGTGCCCCGGGTTGACTACTCCACGGCAAGTGAGGCCAGCCCGCCGGCATGGGTGAGCGCCTCTCCGGCGAGTTCAAGCTCCAGGAGAATGGCCAGGCAGCGCGGCATGCCGAGCCCTGCGGCGCGGGCGATGTCCTCCACCGGCATCGGATAGGGGGCAAGTGCCTCGTGCACCGCCGCGCGCTGGTCCGGTGTCGGATCATCCTCGGGCGCTCCGTCCCAGGCGGAGAAGCGACTTGCCGAGACCCTCAGCGGCGACAGTCCCGACAGGACCTCAAGCACGTCATCGGCGCTGGTGACGAGGTGGGCGCCCTCCCGGAGAAGACGATTGGTGCCCGCCGCCCTCGGGTCGAGAGGCGAGCCCGGCACGGCCATGACCTCACGGCCCTGTTCGCCGGCCATGCGCGCGGTGATCAGCGAGCCGGAGCGTTCGCTGGCCTCCACCACCACCGTCCCGCGCGCCAGACCGGAGATGAATCGGTTGCGCCGGGGGAAATCCTTCGCCGTCGCACGGTGTCCCATGGGACTTTCCGACACGAGCACGCCTTCGGCCGCAATCGCTTCGTAAAGCGCTTCATGCTGGGGCGGGTAGATGTGGTCGACGCCGCCACCGAGCACGGCCACCGTGCCGCTCCCGAGGCTTGCGGCATGGACCTCTCCATCGATGCCGCGGGCGAGGCCGGAGACGATGACGTGGCCGGCGCGCCCGACGGCGGCGGCCATGTCACGGGCGATCTTCCGGCCCGCGGCGGAGGCGTTGCGCGCCCCGACCATGGCGACCGAAGGGCGTGACAGGAGTTCGCTGCGGCCCCTTACGATCAGGATGGGTGGTGGCGGATCGAGGGCGGTGAGGAGCGCCGGAAATCCCGACTCGCACGAACAGATGAGGTCCGCGCCGGCCTTTTCGATGGCGGCGATCTCGGCCTCGACAGCAGAAACGGACGGTATCGTCACGGCGCGCCGGCGCCCGGCGGCGGTGGAAAGGCCGGGCAGTGCCGCCAGCGCGTCGCCGGCACGGCCATAGCGCTTGATCAGGCCGGCAAAGGTGACCGGTCCCACTCCGGCGGTGCGCGCCAGGCGCAGCCAGTCGCGCCGCTCGGCGTCCGACAGGGTCTGGCCGGTCATTCCTTCTTCGCGCCGAAGCGCGGCTCGCTGCCCTTCAGCAGGCGGGTGATGTTGGCACGGTGGGTCCAGAAGACCAGGACCGACAGCGCCGCCAGTGTCGCCACGGCGAAGCCGGTCTCTCCCCAGAACCAGGCGCCCACGGGTACGAGCAGGGCGGCGGTCAGCGCGGCCAGCGACGAGATCCGCGTCAGAGCGAACACTCCGAGCCAGCACACACCACCGATGACGAGCGCCTTCCAGCTCGCAAAGGCGAGCAGGCCCGCATAGGTCGCAACACCCTTGCCGCCCCTGAAGTTCAGCCAGACCGGATAGCAGTGACCGACAAGGGCAGCCGCGCCCGCCACCAGCCCGAAATTGCGCCCAGCCAGCAGGCTGAAGAGAAGGACAGCCAGACCGGCCTTGAAACTGTCGAGCATGAGGGTGGCCAGCGCGAGATCCTTGCGGCCGGTGCGCAGGACATTGGTCGCGCCGATATTGCCGGAGCCCACCT
>CAZXWB010000187.1:0-4022 GCA_964644395.1 uncultured Hyphomonadaceae bacterium
GCCGGAAGCCGCCATGCAGCGCGATGCCGTTCATCGCAGCCGCCATGCCATGCTCGCGGACGCCGTAATGGATGTAGCGACCGGAATAATCGCCGGGCCGGATGATGCCGAGGTCCTTGGTGAGCGTGTTGTTCGAACCCGTCAGGTCCGCCGAGCCGCCGACCAGTTCCGGGATCACCGGATTGATGGCTTCCAGCGCGGTCTGGGAGGATTTGCGGGTGGCCGCCTTCGGCGCCTCCTCCGACAGCCGCTTCTTCAGCGTGTCGATGGCGAGGTCGAGGGCTGTCTCATCCGGGCCGTCGAGCTGCTTCACCAGCGCGCCGCGTTGACCGTCGGCGCGTGCCTCCCACGCTTCTCGGGCCATTGCGCCGCGTTCGGCAACCCCGCGCCAGGCGGCGTAGACCTCATCCGGCACATGGAAGGGCGGGTGGGACCAGCCAAGCGCCTCGCGTGCGCCGGCGATCTCCTCATCACCGAGCGGAGCTCCGTGGGCGCCGGCGGTTCCGGCCTTGTTGGGCGCGCCGAAGCCGATCGTGGTGCGGCAGGCGATCATGCTCGGGCGCGGATCGGCCTGGGCGGCTGCAATGGCACTCGCGACGGATTCATTGTCATGGCCGTCGACGCCGCCCACGACATGCCAGCCAGCGGCCTCGAAACGCTTCACCTGGTGGGTCGATGTGGCGAGGCTGGTGGACCCGTCAATCGAGATTTCATTATCGTCCCAGAGCACGATGAGCTTGGAGAGCTTCAGGTGACCGGCGAGGTCGATGGCCTCATGGCTGATCCCCTCCATGAGGCAGCCATCGCCGGCGATGACATAGGTGTGGTGATCCACATTCGTGTCACCATAGCGGGCGTTCAGCATGGCCTCGGCAAGGGCAAAGCCGACGGAGTTCGCAATGCCCTGTCCCAGCGGGCCGGTCGTGGTCTCGATGCCTGCGGCATGGCCGTGTTCCGGGTGTCCGGCCGTGCGCGAACCGAGCTGGCGGAAATTCTTCAGCTGCTCGATGTCCATATCCGCGTAGCCGAGCAGATGGTGGATCGCATAGACCAGCATGGAGCCGTGGCCGACCGACAGGATGAAGCGGTCGCGGTCGGGCCAGTCCGACTTTTCCGGATCGATCCTGATGAAACGGTTGAACAGCACCGTCGCGGCGTCGGCCATGCCCATGGGCATGCCCGGATGTCCGGAATTCGCGGCCTGGACCGCATCCATGGCCAGCGCGCGGATGGCATTGGCCATGTCCCTTTCAAGCGAAGTGTCGATGGCGGTGCTGGCTGCGTTCATGGCGTATCGGACCTGGTCATGCGGTGGGGTGGGCGCGGAATGTCTGGAGGACTATACGAGCCCCTCCGATAGGTCGAGCGCGACCCAAGGTCCAGAGCCCGCCGCCTGCCCTGCAGCAAAAGCCTTGCCTTGCCGGCGGGAAACCTGCGAGCCTCATGGCTGTACAGGCGAGGAGACGGTCTCATGGGCAGAACCAACTGGGCGGCGGGTGCGGTAGGCCTCGCACTCCTGATGGCGGGCGCGTGTGCAAGCATCGAACCGGAGCCGTGCACCGCCGACTGGGTGGAATGGAAGAAGGACCGGGTGCTGACCAGCTTTGCCCGCGAGCACCGCTCGACCATCAAGCTCCTGCGCGGGCTCGAGAATGACCTCGAAAATCCCAACGCCTTCACCGCCCTGAAGATCGCCTCGGCCACCGACGATGTCGGCGACATGGCAGACAGTTTTTCCCAGCGTGTGGTGCCGGAAATCCAGGCGAGTATCCGCCAGTGCAGCGCCGATCCTGTCCGCGCCACCCAGCTCATGGCGGAGCTCCTGGAAGACCAGGGCGTGGACGATGATGTCGTCGCCTGGGTCTGGACACTGGGGGCCATCGGTGTGTTGCAGGAGCGGTGACACTTCGGGCGGAGTGTCATTCTTGAAAAAGTGACACTTTTCGCTTACAACCACATTATGAGCGAGAAATACACAGCCACCATCCATGAAAACGGTCGGGTCGTGATTCCCAAGGCGCTCCGCGAGAAGCTCGGCGTGGACGGGCTTCGCACGGAGCTGACGTTCGAACTGGATGGGGATGAAGTCACCGTCTCGTCCCGGCTCGCAGGCATCCGGCGGGCGCAGAAGATGATGCGCGAGCTCGATCCGGAGGGGAAAGTCTCCTCGGAATCATTCCTTCGCTGGCGCCGTGAAAATGCGGCACTTGAGAATGCCGAACTGGACAATACCGGTGATTGAGTGTGTCCTCGATGCCTCAGCCATCATTGCGATCATCAAGAACGAACCAGGTGCCGCTCTGGCGACAGATCGCTTACTCAACGGAACCATTGTCTCGGTAAACGTGGGGGAGGTCTGCCAGCATCTTCTGGAGTTCGGCTATGAACCCGCCACGGTTATCGCGCTGATCGATGAAATGCACCTGCACATTTCCGTCGCCGACAGGGAGCTGGCACTGCTTGCGGGGACGATCGATCGGAGACTGCTGCGCCGCCGGCTCTCACTCGCCGACCGTTTCTGCCTTGCCGAGGCGCGGCGTCGGGGTGTTCCCACCGTGACGACCGATCGGGACTGGCTGGAGGTCGGGGGCGCGCTCGGCGTTCAGGTCGAGATTGCGCGACCGGGCTAAAGCCCGCCCAGCCATTCCAGCAGCGCCGCATTCACCGCCTCAGGCGCTTCCTGCTGGGTCCAGTGGCCGATGCCGTCGAGCATGTGCGCGGCGCGCAGGTCGGTGAAATTGACCTTCATCATTTCCACCGCATCAAAGGGGAACATGGCGATGGCGCCGTCACGTGTACCGCCGATGAAAAGGGCCGGCTGGCCGATGACCTGGCTCGGCAGGTCAGTGAGATAGGCATGGTCGCGGGGGAAATTGCGGTAGCGATTGAGCGGGCCGCGAAAGCCCGATTCTTCGAACTGCGAGACGTAATAGGCGTGATCGGCCGGGGTGTACCAGGCCGGCATGGTCTCGGGCAGCGTGACGTCCGAGAGGAGGTCGGCCTCCACGGGCTTGTTCATGTCGATCGTGCCGTCCGGCGCATCGCCGGACCAGACCCAGGCGAATTTCGCCATGGTGGTTTCGATGTCGCGCTCCAGCTCGGCTTCGGCGACGCCCGGTTCCTGGAAATAGACGATGTAGAAGAACTTGCCCTGCGCGGTGAAGAGCGCCTTGAACATGTCGAGGGCGTTCATCTCGCCCACGGGCAGGTGCGGCACCGACAGGCCCGCCACGGCGCGCACCTTGTCGGCATGCACAAGTGCGGTGTTCCAGACAATCGGCGCGCCCCAGTCATGCCCGACAATCACGGCCGGCTCGCCCTGACCGAGCGCATCGATGACGGCGGCCACGTCACCCGTCAGGGTTTCCATGTCATAGGCCTGGATCGCGTCGGGCTTGCCCGAGCCACCATAGCCGCGCACATCCATGGCCGCGGCGGTGTAGCCGGCACCGGCCATGGCGTCGATCTGGTGGCGCCAGGAATACCAGCTTTCGGGGAAGCCGTGGACAAACACCACCAGCGGCCCTTCACCCATGACCGCCACGCGCAGCGGTACGCCGCCAACGCCGCTGACGGTCTCGAAACGGATATCGGCCTCGGTGACAGCCATCAGAAGGCCTGCTGGCCGGCGACGGCATCTATGATGGCGTTGACCTGCTTGCGGTCGAAGAAGAGCGACTTGTTCGACATGATCCGCTTCTTCTTGCCCTTCACGGCGTTCTTGATGACGAAGAGCCGCCGCTCATCCGGCTTGGCGCCGGGCTCCACCGACAGTTTTTCGATCGGGTGGCGAAACAGTGTCATGCCGAGCAGGTTACGCGCCTGCAGGATGCCGTCGCGCAGCACGTAGAACGGGTTCAGCAAGCCCAGCAGGCCGATGACGATCAGGATCGCTGCGGTGAACAGCGACGGGCTGAGTTCGCCAGTGAGCATCATCAGCCAGCTGCCGAGCCCGAGCGACACCAGGCCCAGAACAAGAAAGGCGATGGACCAGGGCTTGGCATATTTCACCTGCATGGCGT
>CAZXWB010000188.1:0-4014 GCA_964644395.1 uncultured Hyphomonadaceae bacterium
GGCGGCCACCGCCGGGCGTCCGGGATGCGACGTCACGGCACCGCGAAGTGAACCTTGTCTTCATTCAGATCTGTCGTGATGATGAAATTCTTCAGCGCTTCGGCGCCCAGGATGCCGTCATAGGGGGCTAGGTCGCGCTTGATTCGGCTGCCGTAGCCGGCGCGGCGCGCCTCGAAGCCGCGATCTGCGCCCTCTTCGATGAACCTGGCCAGCAGCGTTTCGAAGCCGAATGGTCCCAGCTTGAAGCCGGGGAGCTGCAGCAGGCGGTTGCGGCCGGTGCTGATGACGCCGGAGCTAGTGATCCCGGCGCCGTCGATCGAGTGCTTATCAAGCTCCAGACGCTTGAGCAGCCGGCTTTTGAACAGCGTGGGGCCGGAATTGCCCGTGTCGAGCAACAGCCAGACGCGGTTGCCGTTTAGCTCGCCGGCCACCTGCGGCGAGCGTCCACGTCTGGTGCGCGTCGGGACGTTCCCCTCGAAGCTGACTACATCACGATTCAAAAAACGGATTCGCTTGTTGGGATAGTCGATCTGGACCACGCTGGCATGAAACAGGCCGACGCCGAGGATCAGGTCCGGCGATCGCATGGGCAGCACGAGCGCGCGGCGAATCGGCACGTTAGCATCGCCGAAGCGCATTTCGAACGCGTCGGCGGTCGGCACGACCTCCCGCTCGTAAAGTCCCCGTACGCGCACCTCGTCGGCCAGGTTCAGATCGATATCCGCCCGCTCGACCAGCCGGCGCGAGATCGCGTTGTTGTCGGCGCCCGAGTCCAGCATGGCGCGAGCCGGCACATCGTTGACGCGCACCGTGAACTCAATCCAGCCGCGCGTGTCGTCGAAAGCTATCCAGCCCTGTTCGTCGGGAATGCCGGACTCTGCGTCGGGAGTCATTGAAGGCCGGCCGCCCAGGTTGAACTCGATGGTCTCACGGATCCACCAATCATCGCCTTCGGTGGATTTGAACCGCCACTGACCAATGGCCTCTATGCTGCTGTTGGCAAACGCGCGATGCGAGGCAAAAAGCTTGCTTACATCCTCGACCGTGCCGTCGGCCGCGACAGAGACTACGGAAATCGCCCAGCCGCCGGCGCCGGCCTTTGCCATCTCGCGGGGATACTGCGGCGCAGCCCGGCTGACGGCATCGGCGTAAGGCCCCCGCTGGGTGATCGGCGCGCTATTTCCGCCGTCGCGAACTTGCGGTCCCAAGTCGGAGCTGATTTCCGCCACCATCTCCTGGGCCTGATCGAGTTCAGCGGCGGATAGTCTGCTTGCACTCTGCCCCACCAGCCATGGTGTCCGCATGCCGCGATCCCGGACTTTCCCGATCGGCGGCTCCAGGCCGTTGGCTTTCATCCAGATGCTTCCGGCAGCCCAGGCAAGGGGGTAATCGCGCTGTTCGAAAGCCAGTTCGGCCACGATCCGAGCGCTTTGCTGGTGGCTGCCCGCGAGCAACGGGTGCAACAATTCGATCGCCTCTTTTGTCCGGCCTTGTCGATGCAACGCCGCGGCCGCAATCAAACGACAGTCGGAATCGCTGCCGGCGCAGGAGATCAGTGAGTCAGTGGCCGCCGAATCGCCGTCGAGGGCTTGGCTGATGGTGACATAGTCTGCCCTGGCCGTTTCCGGGGGCGCTTCGGCGGAAACGGCCTGGCCGGTCGCCAGCAGAATCAGGATCGAACAGACGGGCAACAGCACCCGTTCGACGCTTGTGCGCGAGAAATTCATTTTGCTTCCCATCAGACAACGCTGAGCATGATGCTAACGGGCGACTAAGCTTTTGACAAGTCGGTCTTCAACCGGGCGAGGCTCGCCAGTTCTGCACGCGGATACTTGGGGTAATTCGCTGCCGGATTAATAGAAACGGGGCGCTCGATGCCGTGGCTCTTCCGCCTCCCGCAGTTCGTGATATCCAGCCAGGCTTCCAACGTCACGCTCAGTACCTGATGATCGCTCAGAGCGTTGGAATTTTTTCGTCACGAACACGGAAGCGGCCCCTGGCGTCGGCGAAACGCCAGGGGCCCTGAACCCAATATGGGCAAACCCCGATCATCGGGAGGCCGAGCCTATAGGCGCTGGCAAAGGACCACGACGTAATCATCGGCAACCCATGTAGCAGAGCAGGTATAGGAATCCACTGCGTCCAATGACTGTAGGAACTGATTGGCCCAACCCGGATTGAGTGTTACAAACGAATATTCCGCGCCGGGTGTGGGCGTCACAGGGAAGTCGCTATCGTTTTGGTCAAACTTTATTTCATTGCCTTCGGCATCGGTTCCGCTGATTGACAATACCTCGGTTAAATCCTTGGCTAGTTTAATCTGAAGACGCGAACCGTCCGGATAAGTGATCCGCACTACAAGAGGTTCTGTGCGCAGATCATCCAGGTTGATCGTCAAGTTGAAACTTAAGATCAAAGTGTCGACCTCGGTTTCTGCCTCAACGTCCGACGCCGAACCGGCGTAGCCCTGAGACCGCACGTAGGTTTGTATTCCGGTGAGCAATCCGTCTGACAGGCTGCCGGTGGCGAGATCACCAACCACGGAGTCACGGCCACTCAAACCGGAATAGCCGTCCAGCGTGTCGCGAGAAATCCCTATTTGCAAGGCATCGGCACCTTGTATGGTTTCCTCGAAAGCCTGCGCTTCCTGGGCGGTAAGCGCCTCTTCGTTCGCGATAATCGTGAGGCTCTGATCGCCCCAGAGATCGTCTACGATGAAACTCCGCTGAAAACGACGCGTTTCATTGGTCTGAGAGTTGGAGATGTAGACCCGTTCATAGGGTTGCGGAATCTGCACCGCGCGCGAGCTGAAATCGGAATCGGAGTAGCACGAATCACAGATATCCCACCACGCTTCTGAACCGGCCCCTTGAACTGCGCCGGAAACGGCCAACAAAAACGCGAAACGCATAAGTGTATTGATAGTCATGGCATTCCCCACTGTTAAACGACATTGGTAAAAGAGCTGCGTGCCCCACAGTAGTCGAAAGGGTATCAAAAAAAAACGAATTTCAAGGATTTTGCGGGCAATTGGCCGGGTTGCATGTCCTGCCCCGCGACGGTTGCGCGGGCGGTGTTGCGGCGTCGCTGTTCTGCAGTTCCCGCCGGGATCGGCTACTTGACCGGATGGAAGTAGGAGACCATCAGCGTGCCGTTCTTGCTGTCTTCTGCCCGCCGGCCCTCGTGGCCGGGTTCGAGACGCCCGGTCATGACTTGCAGCTGCCCGAGGCGTCGCCGCGTGATCTCGGCCGCGCGGATCGCAGGGAGTTCCGCCTGGCTGAGCACCACGTGATGTTCCTGCCCCGAAACCGGGTGGGCCGAAACCAGGACCTTGGCCGGGTCGGCGGACCGGTTCATGGGCTGCAGCGAGGCGGGGTGATAATCCTCGGAGAGGTTGCGTTTTTCCAGGAAAGTCGGCGCGTTGAAACCGCTCAGCAATTTTTCGGCCAGCCGAATCTGCTGCTCGGTCGGCCCCATGCTGTATTCGTCGCGGCTCGAATCGCGGTCGGTGTATCGCTCCTGATCCGGTTTGTCGTCATTTCCAGTCATGGCCGGCGCTCCTGTTGGCTGCTATTTCCAACCCCCGTATTAATCCTGCCATATTAGACGGTAAGTAAACCGCCAGCAATGGCCGTCCACAGCATCCATTTCAGTACCTGATTAGGTAGATGACTCAGCCAAGGTTCAGCGATCGTCGCCGGACGGTCCGGGCAACCGTTTCGAACCGCAAATGAACGCGAATGAACGCAAATAAAGCTAAATAATGCCTTAAATCCGAATCAAATCCGAGGTGGTGACCGAAAAACCGCACGATCAGCGCTGCTCCGATCGCTCTTTTGGCTCATCGAAAATTTGCGTTCATTTGCGGTTCAAATAAAAAAAGCGGCTCTGATAGACACCGCGTTATATGGCTGCATCTCATACATAATCAGGTTCCAGTATAGTGATGCCCTCACCGAACCGATGGTAAGCGCTTGGCGGACTCGATCTCTCAAACACTGGCGTTCGAGCGGC
>CAZXWB010000189.1:0-2375 GCA_964644395.1 uncultured Hyphomonadaceae bacterium
GCCCATGGGCAATCGCATCTATGGCTGCGACGACTGCCTGGCCGTCTGTCCCTGGAACAAGTTTGCCGAAATCGCATCCGAATCGGCGTTTCATGCGCGAATTGAGCTGCGTCAGCCGGAACTGGCCGACCTCGTTCATCTTGATGACGGAGCGTTTCGCGAGGTGTTTTCCGGCTCGCCCATCAAGCGCATCGGCCGCGGCCGGTTCATTCGAAACGTCCTGATCGCCATCGGCAATTCCGGCGCTCCGGACCTGGTCGAGCCAGTGCGGGCCAGGCTGGGCGATGATGACCCGCAGGTGCGCGGGGCCGCCGTCTGGGCACTGCGAGAACTCAGTCCTGCTGCCTGGGAGTTCGAACGGGAGCTCAGACAGCCGCAAGAGACCCACCCCGACGTGCAGGCCGAATGGACCCTCAGCTGAGGGTGGCCACCTCGAACCGCCCCGCACTCGTGACGCAGCCGCGTTTCATGCCTTCGGAAATGAACGGCAGGGCGACATGGCCCATCACGTCCACCGCGATGAGCCCGCCTTCACCGCCCAGCCGGCGCATGTCGGACAGCGCGCCCTCTGCGGCGTCGCCAAGGCTCGCCTGGCCGTAACGGATGCGCGCCGAAACATCGGCGGCCACGGCGGCGCGCAGGAAGTATTCCCCCTGCCCGGTGCAGGAGATCGCCACCCGCTCATCGGCCCAGGTGCCGGCCCCGATGATGGGCGAATCGCCCACGCGTCCGGGCGTCTTGTTGAGCAGCCCGCCCGTGGAGGTCGCCGAGGCCAGCGACCCGCTCGTGTCGAGGGCCACCGCGCCGACCGTCCCGTGGACAAGCTCGCCGTCCCTGACCGGCTTCGACACGGCCGGCGTGTAATAGGCCTTGGGATTCCACACCCGAGCCAGGTCATGCCTGCGGGCAAACGCGCCGGCGCCCTTGCCCACGAGCAGGACGTGGGGGCTGTCCTCCATCACCTTCCGTGCCGCGTCCACCGGGCTGCGAAAGCCGCGCAGCGCCGCCACCGCGCCGGCATTGCGCGAGGGGCCGTCCATGATCGCGGCGTCCAGTTCCCACTGGCCGTTGCGCGACGGCGACGCGCCCTTTCCGGCCACATGCAATCCGCAGGCTTCCAGTTCGCGCACCATCTCCTGAACCACATCGACGGCGCTCTGGCCCGATGCCAGCATCGCCCGGCCGCGCGTCAGCAGGCCGTGCATGTGCGTTTCGGATTCGCTGTAATCCTTGCCGCCGACGGGGCCCGCGCCACCGTGCAGGGCAAGCGCCCAGGTCTCACTCATACTCAGTCTCACTTGTCGTCTGGCCAGGCCGACGTTGCGTCAGCGCTTCACAGGCCTTGGTGCCACGGCTAACCTTCGCACACGCGAAATCAAGCGCGAATGATGGTTACGGGAGAAAACGGGCATGAGGGCACTGGTATCGAATACGCCGGGCGGACCGGACACGCTGGAACTGGTCGACAGGCCGGAGCCCGTCGCCGGAAAGGGTGACGTGCTGCTGCGCGTCCATGCCGTGGGTGTGAATTATCCCGACGTGCTGATCATCGAGGACAAGTACCAGTTCCAGCCCGACCGACCGTTCTCGCCGGGTGGCGAGGTGGCAGGCGTGATCGAGGCCGTCGGCGAAGGCGTGAGCAATGTGAAGCCAGGCGACCGGGTGCTGGCCCTGCCGGGCTGGGGCGGGATGCAGGAAAAGCTGGTGATCGATGCCAGCCGCTGTGTGCCGATCCCCGACGACATGCCCTTCGAGGAGGCCGCTGCCTTCGTGCTGACCTATGGCACGACACATTTCGCGCTGAAGTATCGCGCCGACCTGCAGCCGGGCGAAAAGCTCTTCGTGCCTGGCGCGGCTGGCGGGACGGGCGTGGCCGCGATCGAGCTCGGCAAGGCCATGGGCGCGGAGGTCTTCGCCGGGGTGTCCAGCGAGGACAAGCTCGCCATGGCGAAGGAGAAGGGCGCCGATGACGGGCTGGTCTATCCCACCGGCGACCTCGACAACGCGCAGCAGAAGCAGCTGTCCGACGCCATCAAGGGCATGGGCGGGGGCGGGGTCGACGTGGTCTATGATTGTGTCGGTGGCGACTATGCCGAGCCCATGCTGCGGGCCATGAACTGGGAAGGGCGCTTCCTCGTCATCGGATTTCCCGCCGGCATTCCGAAGATACCGCTCAACCTCACCCTGCTGAAGAACTGCCAGATCGTCGGCGTGTTCTGGGGCGCCTGGACGGCACGCCGGCCGGACCAGTTCCAGGACAGCCTGAAGGAACTCTTCGGCTTTTATGCCAGTGGCCGGATTCGCCCCCACGTCTCGGAGACCTTCCCGCTGGAACGCGGCGGCGACGCGATCCAGCTGCTCGCCGACCGCAAGGC
>CAZXWB010000189.1:2475-4001 GCA_964644395.1 uncultured Hyphomonadaceae bacterium
CCAGACCAGCGCGTAGGCGGTGAGCCCGCCGGCCCGGCCCCTGAGCATCCTGCGGGCGGTGTTTCCG
Source organism: uncultured Hyphomonadaceae bacterium (assembly GCA_964644395.1). Classification (GTDB taxonomy): domain Bacteria; phylum Pseudomonadota; class Alphaproteobacteria; order Caulobacterales; family Hyphomonadaceae; genus JBGSUF01. The sequence continues at coordinate 2,543 of CAZXWB010000189.1, forward strand.
CCACCCCGCAGCGTCACGATCTGACCCAGCATGACAAGACTGGCAACGCCCACGAAGCCGGTGAAAAGGAAAACCAGCTGGGCGATCAGGAACCCGACCGAGGCGCCCTCGATCAGCAATCCTGCCAGGGGCAGAAACCCGCACAGCGCCCAGGTGCCGAGCACAAGGGCCGCGAAGCTCCAGAAGAATATCCGGTTCACATCCCGGCGCAGTTTGTCCGCTTGTTCGCTCATGCCGCGTTCCTCTAATAGAGAAGTTAATGCGATGCGAGGCCCGGAGAACTGCGCCCGGTTGACGCAGATCAGCCGGACGGGGCGAACACGAGCGATCCGGTCTGGCCCGCGGCAAGCGAAGCGCGACACACCCCCAAGCTGAACGTGCCGAAGGGGCAAGCCATGCCGGTGTCATCAAGCGTCAGGCGAAGCGCGGAGTCACCGGCTTCATAGTCGCAGCGCATCGTGACGACATCCTCGATCGCGATCACCCCGGTCCTGTCGGAGCGACGGCCTCGCTCGTGGACCTTGGCGTCGCCGCGCCTTGTTTCACCCTCGCAGCGCATGTCCCAGCCACCGCCGCCATCCATGCGCAAGGCCAGGTCCGCTACGGGGCCGGTGACCTGCGCGGTGGACCCCGCGCCCGTCGACGCGCAGCCTGACGCCATGAATGCTGCCGATGCAAAGGCAAAAGCGGTGTGGCGATTGCGGTTCATGAAAGCCTCCCTGGAGTCGGACGGGTTCTGGCAATCTACGCTATGTATTCAGGGCGCGGACGAATACATTCTGCCAAAAACCCCGAAATACCGGTGATGTCTTCACTTCCACCAGCCTTCATCCTCACTTTGCCTTTTCTTGGGGAAAATGTTGTGCGTAGGATTACGAGGCGGCTGCCCCTACGGACAGTCCCTCTTCCTTGGCGAGTTTCACCATGGCTTTCTGGACCTTCTCGAAGGCCCGGACCTCGATCTGGCGAATGCGCTCGCGGGACACATTGTAGACCTTGGACAGGTCTTCGAGCGTGACCGGCTCGTCCGACAGGCGCCGCTGCGTCAGGATGTCCTTTTCCCGGTCCGTGAGATCGTCCATGGCCTTGACGAGGAGTTCCATGCGCGCATCGAACTCCTGGCGGTCGGCGAACTCCGCCGCCTGGCCGGGCTCGTCATCGGCCAGCCAGTCCTGCCACTCCATGTCGCCATCGGTGCCCATGGGCGTGTTGAGCGAAGCGTCGGAGCCCGACATGCGCCCGTTCATGGACAGGACCTCGTCGGTGGTCACACCGAGGCGGGTGGCGATTTCCTCGACCTGTTCCGGGCGCAGATCGCCCTCTTCCAGGGCGTTGATCTCGCCCTTGATGCGGCGGAGATTGAAGAACAGCTTCTTCTGCGCCGCCGTGGTGCCGAGCTTAACCAGGCTCCATGAGCGCAGGATGTATTCCTGGATCGAGGCACGGATCCACCACATGG
>CAZXWB010000190.1:0-4001 GCA_964644395.1 uncultured Hyphomonadaceae bacterium
CCGGCATCAGGTCTTCCCAGAGCAGTTCCATATAGCCGTCGGCGGTGACGGGCTGGACGATGCCGGCGCTCTGATTGCTGGCGCTCTCAGGAACGGGTGTGCCGGGGGCGACCTCCGGTGTCTCGGCTGCATCCTCCTCCGGCGTCGCAGCGGGCTCAGGGGGGCGCTCCGTCGGGGCAGGATCAGGGATCTGCGCCGGTGCCTCGCGGTCGACCCCGGCCGGCGCTTCGGTGTCATCGCCACCGCCACAGGCGGCTGCGGCGAGCAGGAGGGCGAGGGCAGGGGCTGTGCGCATCATCGGAAACCTCATCACAAAGTCAGACCTTCACCGTCATGCCATCGGCGAGCGAGGCACGATAGGCCCGTACCGCCGGCCAGAGCCCCATGGCGATCCCGGCGAGGGTCACGCCGCCAATCACATAGAGATCGAACAGGCCCGGTGAAAGACCGTAAAGCACGACGCCATAGGTCGCCGCGATCCAGGGCGCGAGCAGGTTGAGCAGGCCGTAGACCAACGCCCAGCCGAGCACCGCGCCGAGGAAGGCAAGGATCGCCGCCTCCAGAAGGAGCAGGAAGAACACATGGCCGGGCCCGGCGCCCACCGCACGCAGGATCGCCATCTCGCGGCGGCGCTCGTTCAGGCTGGTCAGGATGGAGACGAGGATCGAGACAAGCCCCACCACGATGACAAAGCCCGACACCGCCATGAGCGCGGTTTCCACGATGCCGGTGACCTGCCAGAGCTCGCGCAGGGCCTCGCCCGGCACCACGGCCTGCAGCGCCTCGCCTCGTCCGGTGTTGATCTGGTAGCGCAGGTTCAGGATTGCCCGGCGCTGCTCGGGCTTGAGCCCGACAAGGAAGGCGGTGATGTCGCGCGGGGTGAGGTCGAAGCTGCGGATCATCTCGTCGGTGATCGTATCGGCGAGCGGATTGCGCACGCCGCTTTCCCAGCCGACATGGATCGCGGTGATGGATTCCAGGCTGACATGGATGGTGCGGTCCACCGGCGTGCCGGTGCGCTCCAGGATGCCGACAATCACGAAGGGCCGGTCCTTGTGGTCGCTCATGTCGCCGACACCGCCGAGCCCGTGGGTCAGGATGATCTCCTCGCCCAGCGTGTAGTCCAGCGCATCAGCCACCTCCGCGCCGATCACCGCCTCGTAAATGTCTGTAAACGGAGCGCCCGCCTCGAAGGCGAGTTCGCGCCCGCCGGCATACTTGTAATGCACGAAATATTCGCCTGACGTGCCAAGCACGCGGTAGCCGCGATGGCTGTCGCCGAGGGACATGGGCACGGTCCAGGCAATTTCCGGGCGCTCGGCGATCTCCTGGTATGATTCCCAGGAGACATTTGCCGTTGCATTGCCGAGCCGGAACACGGTGTAGAGCAGCAGGTTCACCTGCCCCGAGCGCGCGCCGACAATCAGGTCGGTGCCGGAAATCGTGTTCTCGAAACTCGCGCGCACGCCGTCGCGCACCTTCTCCACGCCGAGGAAAAGCGCCACGGAAACCGCCACGGCGACAAGGGTGAGCAGAGCCGAGGAGGCGCGGTTGCGCAGGCTCCGCCAGGCGAGCGACACCAGCGCCATCAGGCCACCTCCTCGCCGGTCCGGGCGGCGTTGATGTCGTCAATGTCCACGGCGCGGTCGAAATGACCGGCCAGGCCCGGATCGTGGGAAACAAAGATCAGCGTCGCACCCGTGCGCGTGGTCTCCTCCACCAGGAGCGAGATGAAGCGGTCGCGCGCCAGCGTGTCGAGCGCCGAGGTCGGCTCGTCGGCGATGACGAGGTCCGGGCCGCCGAACAGGGCGCGAGCGACGGCGACGCGCTGCTGCTGGCCCACCGACAGGTCGCGCACCGGCCGGTTCAGCATGTCACCGGCCAGGCCCAGTCGCTCCAGCAGCCGCCGGGCCTCGGCCTCCGGTCCGCCTTCGGCCTGCTTGCGGCGCCGCGCCGAGAACTGGCCGGCCAGCATCACATTGCCCGTGAGCGACAGGAAGGGCAGCAGGTTGAACATCTGGAAGATCACACCCATCCGGTCGGCGCGCAGCCGGTCCCTGGCCGCCGGCGACAGGCGCGTGATGTTCTCGCCGAAAAGTTTCACCTCGCCGTCGCGGGGCTCAAGCACGCCAGTGATCAGGCTGAGCAGGGTGGACTTGCCCGAGCCCGAGGCCCCGCGCAGAAACAGCCGCTCGCCGGCGCCCACGCCGAAGTCGGGAATGTCCAGCAGCACGCTGTCGGCGGTCCAGCCGAAGCGCACCTGGTTGAACTCGACGGCGTCGGGTGAGGTCATGGGGCGCAGCGCGATCGCCTCAGCCTGGCATGTCGAGGCGATTGCTTGCCGGCGTCAGGTCGGCGGTGACCGTGTCATCGGCGATGGCGATGGCGGTGAGTTCCTCGAACCGCTCGAACTCGTCGAACAGCACCACGTCGATCCCGTCCAGCCGGTCCATCTCGGCGCAGGCATAGCGCCAGTCGGCGATCAGGTCGCCGAGGCCGGGCTCGGCGGCCGCGCCGGTGCTTTCGGCGCTGTCTTCCTCTTCGCCATGGTCATGGTCGTCCTCGCCATGGTCATCATCACCGTGATCGTGGTCATCCTCGTCGTGTTCGTGGTCATGATCATGATCGTCGTCGCCATGGTCATGGTCATGGTCGGCCCTGCCGAGCGGGGCCTCGACAAAGGTGAACTCCGCGCCGGTGAAGGTGCAGCCCGCCGCCTCCGGCAACTCGAACAGCCCGTCCGGCGCGCGCAGTAGCGCCTTGGCGGCAACGAGTTCGGCCTCTTCCTCTGGGGTTTCGGCGGCGCGCTCGAAGCCGACCAGATTGTACATGGGCGAGCGCAGCGAAAGCACCAGGGTCTCGCCATCAATCGCGGCGGCGAACTCACCGATCCCGTGCACATGCATGCCGGGGCTCTGTTCCTCCGGCGCGGCGATCACGTTCTCGTCGAATTTCGGCTCCACCACCGCGGGGGCGTCGCTGGCGGCGGCATCGCTGACATCCCCTGATGTCACCAGGTTTTCGGCCCGATCCTCGGCACCGCCACAGGCGGCGAGCCAGATCACGGCGAGTGCGGTAAGGCCGGTCATGCGGGCAGATGCGGACCAGCCGCTTGTCCTGATGGGGCGATGCATGCTGTTCACGACCTTCCTGAAGACAATTGCGATTTGCTTTCCCGGGAATGATACAACATAACACTCCTGTTCCGGCAAGATGTTGCGGTTTCGAACGTTCCGGCCGGGATAGCACGCAGGCCTTGTATCAAGAAAGCCCCAACTCATGTGGACCCAACTCGGCACATTGTCAGGTTTCAGCCTCCTTGCCGTCGCCGCGGCCAGTCTCGGGGCCCTGGCGCTCGCCATCAGGCCGGACTGGGTGCGCCGCCACGCCGCCCTGTTCTCCACCGCCGCGGCGGGGGTCCTGCTCGCCTTTGTGCTGCTCGACCTGCTGCCCCATGCACTGGAGGGCGGTGAGCTGGCGGCCCCGCTCCTGCTGGCGGGTTTCCTCGGCGGGGCAGTGACGGCGCTCCTGTTCGGCCACCACCACCGCGGCGCCTGCATCACACCGCATTTCGACCGCGCCCTGGTGCCCCTGCTTGGCCTGTCGCTGCACGCCCTGCTCGACGGCGTCGTCTTCGCCGTCAGCCATGCCGATGGCGCGCGCACCGCGATCCTCACCGCCTCCGCGCTGGTCCTGCACAAGGTGCCGGTGGCGGCGTTGTGTTTCGGCTTCCTGCGCACCGCCGGCATCGGTACGGGCACATCCGTCGGGCTCACCGTGGCCAGCGTCGGCGGCATGAGCGTCATCGGCGCGCTCGGCTCACAGCCCATCTTCGCCCTTCTGGGCACAAGCGGGGTTTCGGCCCTGTTCGCGCTTTCGGCGGGGCTCCTGCTTTACGTCGCCTGCGGCCCGCTGCTCACGGCGGCCACCGACCTGCCGCGCATGCGTGCGGCGGGCGCGATCATGGCCGGCGCGGCGGTCGCCATGGCGATTGTCGTCGC
>CAZXWB010000191.1:0-3979 GCA_964644395.1 uncultured Hyphomonadaceae bacterium
AGGGTCGACTTGCCCACATTGGGCCGCCCCACAATGGCGATGCGAAGCGGCATGGGGCGCTTACTCGATCGCGATCAGGCGCGCATCGTCGGTCAGGACAAAGATCTTGCCGTCCGCCGCGATGGGTTCGATGAACACCCTTTCCCTCAGGTCGAGGCGGGCGACTTCCTCTCCGGTCTGGGGCGACAGGGCGATGAGTTCGCCTTCCGAGGAGACGACGATGATCCGGCCCGAGGCGAGAAGAGGACCGCGATAGGAAATCTTGCCCTTCTTCTTCTCTTCATTTTCAAACTGGGGCAATTGTTCGGCCCAGACCACCTGTCCGGTCTCGCCCAGCAGGGCCGCGATCTGGCCATCGACACCCATGACGAAGACGAACTGCCCCGCCAGCGCCGGTGCGCCAATGGAGCCGATGGCCTGGCTCCACACCCGGCTTCCAGAACGCCCGTCGAGGGCGACGGTCACGCCGGACTGACTGGAGGCAAACACCAGCCCTGAGGCCAGGACGGGCCGGGCGGAAATGTCATTGATCGCCGAGATCGGCGTGAAGCGCCCCGACCGGGTCAGCGCATCCGACCACAGCCGGCGACCGTTGGAGGCAAGGAAGGTGATCACCTCACCGGAGGAGAACGGCACCACGACAATATCCTCCACCGCCGCGGGGCTCGGCGAACCGAGCACGCGCGCGCTCTCGGAAATCGCCTGGTCGCTCCACTCGGTCTCGCCGGTATCGGCATTGAGGGCGAAGATCTCGTTATTGTTGGACAGGATGAAGACGCGTCCGTCGCGGATTGTCGGCGAACCGATCATCGGGCTGTCGAACTGGCGCCGCCAGATTTCCGCACCGGTCTCGGCGTCCATGGCGACGACCAGCCCGAAACCGGAACCGACAAAGACGCGTTCGGAATCGTAGCCGATGCCGCCACCATTGACGAGCTTGTCACGGCGCGAACCGGACTCGATCTCGTTTTCCCAGAGCTCAGCCCCGCCCGACAGGCTGAAGGCGCGCACGGTCTGGGATGCATCGATCACGAAGATGGCGGTTTCACTGGTGACCGGTGGCGCTGTGACCGCCTGGAATCGACCCGTGCCCTCACCGGCATTGCGCGACCAGGCCACCGACAGCGCGTCACCGGCCAGTATGTGCCCGGGAACCTTCTGGGCACCAGCGCCGGTCTGGGGCCAGGCGGCAAGCGGCGCGGGCGGCGGCAGCGTCACAGACACGTCGATCAGGTCGGGGTCGGCAGCCAGCGCCTCATCTCCAAGCACCATGTCGATGCGACCGGCATTTTCGATCGCCTCATCGTTGCCGTCGCCATCGTCGCCGAGAAAGGGAATGCTCGAACAGCCGGCCAGCAGGCAGCCGGCCAGGCCAAGCCCCGCGGCGCGGAATGCGGAATGTCTCATGGCTGGGGCTCCTCAGGAGATATTTCATCGGCCGAAGGCGCAGGCTCCGGCCCGGTCGAGTCCGGGCTCGCCGGGGCTTCGGCATCATCGGTGGCGTCCTCACCCGCCGGCGCGCGGGGAATGACAGACAGGGCGTTCTGCGCGCGCCGCTTCACGCCGCCCGGCGCGTTCGGCGAGATGTTGAGAAAACCGTACTCGGCCCGCGCCCGCGTATAATCGCCCATGGCGTAGGCTTTGGCCGCGATGATTTCCAGCGCCACGGCCTCCATGGCATTGTCGCGCTTCATCAAGGGATCGAGCAGGGCCTCGAGGGCCTCCAGCGACATCTCGTCGGCCTTCAGATAGGCCAGCTTCACGCGCGAGATATCGGACATGACCTCGTCGCCGGTCGCCATGGCGCGCTCCAGAGCCGCGCCGGCCGCCTCCACATCGCCCTGCCCCTCGATCCGGGCCCGCGCCAGGTAATTCGCCGCCAGCGGCGCAATGGCCTCCTCGGACATGGCCAGCGGCTCCAGCCCCTCAATGGCGGCGGTATAGTCACCCTCCAGCAGCGCCGTGCGGGCGGTCTCGAACTGGCGTGTGCGCGCATCCTCGGCCTGTTCGCCGAAATAGTTCATCAGGTTCACGACCAGCGTGGCGATCACGATGAGCGCAGCGAGGCCGATGAGGATCCAGCCATACTTCCGCCAGAGATCGCTCGCCTTTTCCTGGCGCAGGGATTCCTCGACTTCCTCGAATACGTCGCTCAAGGCTTCTCACTCTCGTTTTTTGGGCTGTTGCCACTGATTTTCGGCGGACACTAACGACGCGCCCCGCACGCCGCAACGAATCTTGTCCGGCTCACCTGTCATTTCATTCTCAGCCGGTAGGTCTCCGCCTCGCCGGGAAAGCTGCGGGACCTGACATCGTTGGCATAGGCGCTCGCAGCGGCCTCAATCTCGCCGCGCAACCCACCATAGACCCTGACGAATTTCGGTGTCCAGTCGAACAGGCCGAGCATGTCGTGGGTCACCAGGATCTGTCCGTCACAGGCACTGGAGGCGCCGATGCCGATGGTCGGGCAGGCGACCGCCGCGGTGACCTCACGGGCGAGGTCTTCGGCCACGCCCTCCACGACGATGGCGAAGGCGCCAGCGGCTTCGGCGGCCAGGGCCTCGGCCAGGACGCGGTCACGTTCCTCATCGGTGCGTCCCTTGGCGGAGAAACCTCCATCCACGTTCACCGCCTGGGGCCGCAGACCCACATGGCCCATGACGGGAATGCCGCGCTCGACCAAATGGGCGATCTGGCCAGCGGCATAGGTCCCGCTCTCGATCTTGACCGCCTGGCAGCCGGTCTCCTGCATGATGCGTGCGGCGTTGAGGAAGGCCTGGTCGGAATTGGTCTCGTAGGAGCCGAAGGGCATGTCGACCACGACAAGGGCAGACTGCGCACCCCGCATCACCGCCTGGCCATGCAGGATCATCATCTCCATGGTCACCCCCACGGTGGAGGGCAGGCCGTGCACCACCATGCCGACACTGTCGCCGACAAGCAAAAGGTCGCAATAGGCATCGAGCAGTTCCGCCATGGGCGCGTCATAGGCGGTCAGGCAGACAAGCGGCTCACCGCCCTTGGCGGCGGCGATGTCCTTCACGGTCTTCCGGCGGATCGGTTTCTGGGCTGACATGGCGAGACCGTGTAAGCCGCTTGGCAGGGACGGGCAAGCACCGGCTCGAGACCGCGGGGGAATCACTGCATCGGAGCAGGTTTTCCGCCGTGTTCACCGAGGAGGACCGCCATGGCCAAGCTTTCTGCACATCTCTCCCGCCTGTTCACCGAGACCGCCTTTGCAGATCGCTTCGACGCCGCCGCCGGGGCGGGCTTTCGCGGCGCGGAATGGACCTTCACGCCGGACATGAACGCCGGCGATGTGCGGTTCGGAATGGAGATCGCCGAACTCAGGCCGGTGGCGCTCGACCTCTGCGGCGAAGATGACAGACTGGCATCCGCACCCGGACGGGAGGCCGACTTCCGCGACCGCCTCGATGCCGCGCTTGCCTTCGCCGGCGCGTGCGGCTTTTCCCTGCTGCATGTGCCTGGCGGCACAGGCGGTGACATGGACGTGCTGGCGACAAACCTGGCCCACGCCGCCGAGGCCGGGCAAGGGGCCGGCGTTCAGGTCCTGATCGGCATCTCCAGCGCGGCCGGGGCCACGCTGTCCCATCTCGATGCCGCCGAGGTCCTGCGCCAGCGTATTGGCAGCGACCGGGCATGGCTCCTGTTCGACATCTTCCATGCCCAGCGCGCGGGCGGCGATGTCAGCGCATTCTTCGACCGGCTGAAAGCCGGCATCGGCCATGTCCGCCTGGCCGGCGTGCCCGGCGGGCATGAACCCGACCAGGGCGAGGTGCGCCACGATTGGTTGCTCCGGCACATCGATGCGCGCGGATACAAGGGCTGGACCGGCGCGGCCTACAAGCCGGCCGGGCGCACCGAGGACGGGCTGGGATGGGCGAACGCCCTGCGCGAGGCGCGCTAGTCGCTCTGCTCCTGGTAGCGCTGCTTGGCGACGGGGATCAGTTCGGCCATG
>CAZXWB010000192.1:0-3979 GCA_964644395.1 uncultured Hyphomonadaceae bacterium
CCGTCTTCGGGAGGCGGGGGTCGGAGGTTCGAATCCTCCTGTTCCGACCATTTCCGTGCGCACCTGTCAGCATGCCTTGCCAAACCGGGACACTCCGCCCCATGGCCCCGGCCGCATCAGCCCGCCGCACCCAATGCACGAAACGCCTGCAATGCGGGGGTTTTCTTTTGCGAAATCAAACCATATTGTTTATCGATAATCAGTGAAACCGGTGCATGAGTGCATCCGAGTGTCCCCATGAACCCGAGGAAACCCATTCCCGTGAAAAGCTTCTTTACTGCATTCTTCGGCGCCCTGTTTGCCCTGATCGTGTTTTTCGGTCTGGTCTTCGCGCTTGTCTCCTCCTTCATCAGCAGCGCCAACCAGGCGCCCGACCGGCCCGAAGCCATGGTGCTCACCCTTGACATGCGGAGCGGCTTCACCGATTCGCCCGTCAGCGGCGGCCTTGCCGGGCTGAGCGCGAGCCCCGGCTTCACCGACCTCATCCTGAAGCTCGACAACGCCGCCGAGGACCCTGGTGTGAAGGGGCTGTATGTGCGCGCCGCCGATTACGGCCTCGCCAGCGCACAGGCCGAGGAATTCCGCGACGCGCTGAAGGCGTTCCAGGCCGAGGGCAAGTTCGTCATCGCCCAGACCCAGGGCTCGATCCTCGGCGGGCCGGCCGGCTACCGTGCCATCGCCGCCGCCGACGAGATCTGGATGCAGCCCGGAACGGAGTTTTCCGTGCCCGGCGTCAGCTTCCAGTCGGTGCATCTCGGCGGCGCCTTCGAGAAGCTCTCGGTCGAGCCGGAATTTGTCCAGCTCTATGAATACAAGGGCGCCGTGGACACCTACACCAAGACCGGCCTGACGGCAGAGGGACGCGAGACCCTCGAGGCCCTCGGCAACACGGTCTGGACCCGTTCGGTGGCCGACATTGCCGCTGACAGGGGCCTTTCGCCCGTTGCCACGCGAACCCTCCTGGAGACCAGCCCCTTTGCCGCCAATGTGGCGTTGAGCGAGGGCCTGATCGACAAGCTCGGCTACCCGGCCCAGTCCCGCAAGGCCGCCCGCGACAGGGCCGGTAGCGAAGATGTGGCCATGGTCGCGCTGGCCAGTTACGAGCCCCTGCCGCTTGATCCCGACGCCCCCTTCATTGCCCTGGTGGGTGGTGACGGCGCCATCGTGATGGGCGACGGCTCCCGCGGTCCCCTTGATCCGGAAATGAGCTTTGCCTCCGACCGGATTGCCGCCGCGATCCGCGCCGCCGCCGATGATGAGCGCGTGCGGGCCGTCGTGTTCCGCGTGAACAGCCCCGGCGGTGATGCCACGGCATCCGACCAGATCTGGCAGGCCGTCGAAGACGTCCAGGCCGAAGGCAAGCCGGTGGTCGTGTCCATGGGATCGGTCGCTGCGTCGGGGGGCTACTATGTCTCCGCCGGCGCCGACCATATCTTTGCCCTCGATACCACGGTGACCGGCTCCATCGGTGTGTTCGGCGGCAAGTTTGCCGTGAATGAGGGGCTTGACCGGCTCGGTGTGGCCATTGACGAGGTCAATATCGGCGGGGAGTTCGCCCATGCCTTTGGCCCCGACGCCTTCACCGAAACCCAGTACGCCGCCTTCGAGGCGATGATCGTGCGCACCTATGACCGGTTCATCTCCATCGTCGCTGATGGCCGCGACCTGAGCGAGAACGCCGCCCGATCGGCGGCGCGCGGACGGGTCTGGTCCGGCGAGGATGCCCGCGCCAACGGCCTTGTGGATGCCCGTGGCGGCCTCGTCCAGGCGATCGACAAGGCGCTGGAACTCGCCGACGTGGACACCGACCTCCGCCCCCGCGTGGTGCGCTATCCCGAAACCAAGAGCGGTTTTGAAGCCTTCCGTGAACTGCTCGGCGTGTCGGTGGAGGTCAGCGGCCCGGCCACGGGTCTGCCGGCCCTGCTCAGCGAGGACGAACAGGCCCTGATCGCGGAACAGGCCCGCCGCCTGCGCGCGATCCGCCAGGGCCGTGTGGAGCTTTCCGCCCCGCTTCTCAGGGAACGCTGAGGCACCTGCGCCGGCAGGACGGGCGCTCTGCCATGGACCTCCCCGGCGAGAGCTGGGGCCTCTGCTGCCGGAGCGTGGTGCGCTTGAAAGGGTTCCTGGACCACCCAGAGGTTCGGAAAGAGACGCGTCTCCTGCGCCTTTGTCTGCATTCACGCCATGTGTCCCGGCCTTCGCCGGGATGACACGGTTTTCAGCGCCGTGAACAAAGGCCTCGCGCAGCGATACGGGAACACCCAGAAAGCCGCGTCCGACCTGCGGCGATCAGGCCGCGTTGGCCTCGGGCGTGGCGATGGCGGTGTAGCGGCGCAGATGGTGGGCGGCGTCGCCGAATTCGCTCTCGATCATGGTGAGCCGCTTGAAATAGTGGCCGGTGTTGAGCTCCTCGGTGACGCCGATGCCGCCATGGATCTGCACCGCCTCCTGGCCGAGCATGCGCGCGCCCTGACCGATCTTCGCCTTGGCCGCGCTCACCGCCCGCGCCCGTTCGCCGGGATCGGATTCGAGCTTCAGCGTCGCCATATAGGTCATGGAGACGGCCTGTTCATATTCCATGAACATGTCGACCAGGCGGTGCTGGAGCACCTGGAACTTGCCGATCGGCACGCCGAACTGCTTGCGGGTGCGGGAATAGTCCACCGTGATATCGTGCAGCGCCTTCATTGCGCCCACGGCTTCCGCGCAGATTGCTGCGACCACCTCATCGGCGACCCGGTTGATGAGCGGAAGCGCCGCATCGGCCTCCCCGATCAGTGCTTCGGCCGGCAGGGCGACATTCTCGAACAGGATTTCCGAGGCCCGGCGGCCATCGACGGTGGGGTAATCCCTTGTCGTGATGCCGCTTGCAGCCTTGTCCACGATGAAGACCGACAGGCCCGACGTGTCGCGGCGATCGCCGGAGGTGCGGGCCGTCACGATGAGATGGCTCGCCCAGGGCGCGGCGATGACGACGGATTTGCGCCCGTTGAGCACCCAGCCCTCGCCATCCTTGCGCGCCGATGTCGCCACGTCGAAGAGGTCAAACCGCGACTGGGGCTCGGCCGCGGCAAAGGCGAAGACACGCTCGCCGGACATTATGGCGCCCAGATGCTCTTCCTTCTGCGCCGCGCTGCCGGCATGCTTGAGGAAACCGCCGGCCACAACAACGGTCGGCACATAGGGCTCGATCACCAGCCCCTTGCCGAATTCTTCCATCACCACCATGGCATCCACGGGCCCGCCGCCGAGCCCGCCATCATCCTCGGAGAAAGGCGCCATGAGCAGGCCCAGCTCGGCAAGCTGCGCCCAGAGTTCCGGGCGCCAGCCGGACTCAGAACGGACAACACCCATGCGGGTGTCGAAGTCATACTGGTCACGGATCAGCCGGCTGAGGCTGTCGCGGATCATGTTCTGTTCGTCTGTGAAATTGAAGTCCATTCAAGTGTCCGGATCTGGCCCGGCCTCCCCTGTATCTGTGATGGCTGGCGGGTGGCTGATCAGAAAAGCTCGGCCACCAGAAGTGTGATGCGCGGCTCGAAGAGCGGGCTTATCGTGGCCTCGCCTTCCAGCTGCTGGTGTTCGGTGAAAGCGCCGGACGCCGGATCGCGGAAGATGTGAAGCCGCTGGTTCTCCACATCCTGGACCCAGTATTCCGGAATGCCCGCCGCGGCGTACTTGTCGCGCTTGAATGTGAGGTCGCCGCGCAGCGTCGAGCGGGACGTCTCGACCAGAAGCTGCGCTGCCGAAACTGGCCAGAACTCGCCGTCCGCAGGTGCGCTCTTCGGCAAAACCGCAAGGTCGGGCGCGACGAAGGTTTCGCCTGCAAGCCGGAAGCCTGCGCCGAAACCCACCTTGAAAGTGTCGATCAGTTTGAGGCGAGCGAGTTCAGATATCAGGCGCGCAGCAAGCTGACCTTGAGCATTGCTGTGCAGATGTCCCGGCGGCGGCACCATGCGAATGTCTCCCTCCCACAACT
>CAZXWB010000193.1:0-3917 GCA_964644395.1 uncultured Hyphomonadaceae bacterium
TCTTGTCGCCATCGCCATACACGCTGCGCAAGGCTGACTGAACAGCATCAGCGAGCGGGTCGCCCGGCGCGCTGCCGGAAAAGGCGTCGGGCGTGTCCCCGGCAGGCGCATCAGCAAGGCCGCTGCTGGTGAAGATATTGCTTCTCGTGGTGCCGTCCGCCGTTTCCCGGTCGTTCAGCGCGGCCTCGGCGGGCAGGTCGAATGGCAAGTCGCCGTCGTCAGTGGCATCAGGCTGGCTGCCGGTCTTGCCACCGACGGCAGCGGCCCACGAGCGCGCTTCCGGTTTCGCGCCGCGCGCCATCTCAAAGGTTTCGGTGGGGCTTGCGAATTCGGGTTCGGAGCTGGCGAACAACGCCCTAAGGTCAAGCGTTTCCTCCTTGTCCTCGGAGGGTTCCGCGCCGTCCGCGGACGTATCCGCGCCCTGTGCCTGATCCTCGGCATCCTTGGGCGCATGCTCGGACTTGGCCGTGGCGGTCTCGCTGTCTTCGGGTTTGGCGGAGGCAGTTTCCGGCGATGCCGCGCCGTCGCTTGCAGCGGAGGTATATTTTTCTTCCGTGTCGCCGTCTTCCGGCTCGTCCTCAGCTTTCTCGTCGGTGGATGCAGCGTCTTTCGCTTCGGCACCCTGCTCGGGCTTGGATGGCTCCTTGTCCTCCTTGCCTTCCTTCGCCGTGGCGCTGTCCGCCGCCGCCTCGGTGTCTACCTCAGGCGTGTCCGCGTCGCTCTTGTCCGCTTGCGCGCCAGCATCGGTCCCGGTTTGCGGTGTCGCCGGGGTCTCGCTTGCGGGTCTTGAGCTGGTCGAACTGGACATGTCGCACTCCTTGTCCCGTGCTGGGATTATCGCCTTACAAGAGCGGAGTTCGCTCTGGCGGCCAACAAAGCCGCGCCAGACACGCCAATGGCCGTGCCGGGGTGCCTGGCATCTGATCTATGAGGTTGATTGACCGGAACCGGACAAAACCGCAAGCAATCCAACCATCCCGCTGAAGGTTGTGTTCGCGGGTGCACCTCTACCCTCATCCTGCTATATCCGCGAAATACGGCATCACTAGGCAAATTCAAAGCTGAAAAATGCGCTGAGGCGCCCGACAGGATGAAATCGGGGCCGAGACGCGCAATCGGGAGAGACGACATGTCGAGCGAAACCAGCGACCAGCCGGGCTGCATGAATAGCCGCGCCGTGCGGGTCCCCGAGGGAACGCGCGTTTACGCCGTCGGCGATATTCATGGCCGGGCGGACCTGCTTGCGGACATGAGCCAGCGGATCGCGGCGGATCGCGCCGCTGCGCCACCGGTGCGCCGGACTATGCTCGTCTTCGTCGGCGATTATGTCGATCGTGGCGCGGACAGCGCGGGCGTGATCGATCAACTGCTGCGGCTGCGCGCCAATCCGGATTACGAGACGCATCTGCTCAAGGGCAATCACGAGGTCATGTTCCTCGACTTTCTCGACGACCCGGCGGCGTTCTTCCAATGGGCAGCGAATGGCGGTGTGCCGACCCTGGCATCGTATGACATCGATGCTGAAGCCATGCGCGATCAACTGCCCGTGGCATTGCGTGATACCGCTGTCTCCGCGATCCCGGATGCCCATCTTGAGCTTTTGCGCGGGCTTGAGAGCATGATGGTGATTGGCGACTACCTGTTCGCGCATGCCGGAATCCGCCCTGGCGTGCCAATCGAGGCGCAGGCGGAGCATGACCTGATCTGGATCCGCGAGCCGTTCCTCGACCATGAGGGTGACCTTGGTAAAGTCGTCGTACACGGTCATACGCCGGTGCCCGAGCCCGAGATTCGTTCCAACCGCGTAAACATTGATACCCTGGCCTGGCGGAGCGGGAGGCTGACGGCGCTGGTGCTGGAAGGCGGCTCGCGCCGGTTCCTGCAGACGTGAAAACGGCTGGCCGTGGCTCAGCGGGTCGGTACGGGCGGGTCCGAGCGATAGTCGTAGAAGCCGCGCCCAGCCTTGCGGCCCAGCCAGCCAGCCTCGACATATTTCACCATGAGCGGGCAGGGGCGATATTTCGAATCCGCAAGCCCCTCGTAGAGCACCTGCATCACCGAGAGGCAGGTGTCCAGGCCGATGAAATCCGCAAGCTGCAGCGGTCCCATCGGGTGATGCGCGCCGAGCCGCATGGCCGTGTCGATCGCCTCGACGTTGCCGACGCCCTCGTAAAGCGTGTAGACCGCCTCATTGATCATCGGCAGAAGGATGCGGTTGACGATAAAAGCCGGAAAATCCTCCGCCGTGGCTGTCGTCTTGCCCATGGACCGGACGAAGGCGCGCGCCTTGTAGAACGTGTCATCGGCCGTCGCAATGCCGCGGATCAACTCGACCAACTCCATGACCGGGACCGGGTTCATGAAGTGCATGCCGATGAACCGCTCGGGCCGGTCGGTGGTGGACGCGAGCCGTGTGATCGAGATCGACGAGGTATTCGACGCCAGGATCGCGCCGTCCTTCAGATGAGGGCACAGATCGGTCAGGATCTTGCGCTTGATATCCTCGTCCTCGGTGACGGCTTCGATCACCAGGTCGGTGTCGCCCAACGATTCGAGGTTATCGACGAAGCTAATGCGTGCCAGCGCATCTTCGCGCTGCCCCTCGGAAATTTTTCCCTTGGCCGCCTGACGGCTCATGTTTCTGGTGATCGTCTCCATCGCCGCGTCGAATTGCGCGCGCGACAGGTCATGGATGCCCACCTCGTAGCCCGCCAGCGCGGCGACGTGGGCGATGCCATTGCCCATCTGACCGGCGCCGATCACGCCGATCTTGCGGATTGAGAGGTCTGTCGCGGACTGGCGTCCGGCAGATGTTTCGGGATTGCGTTCGAGCGCGTCCTCAGCCATGCGATACGTTGTCCTTTCGCCCTGATGAAGCGTCCCGCAAGGGCCAAGCCTCGACCATGTCTACTCGCCCGGCGCGAGTTCGCGGTCCAGTTCCGCCTCGATTTCCGGGATGGCCTCGAATAGGTCGGCGACCAGCCCGTAATCCGCGACCTGGAAGATCGGCGCTTCGGCGTCCTTGTTGATGGCCACGATGACCTTCGATTCCTTCATACCGGCCAGATGCTGGATGGCCCCGGAAATGCCCACAGCGATGTAGAGGTCCGGCGCGATCACCTTGCCGGTCTGGCCCACCTGGTAATCGTTCGGCACGTAGCCGGCGTCGACAGCCGCGCGGCTCGCGCCGATGGCCGCACCGAGCTTGTCGGCGAGCCGCTCCAGCATCTTGAAATTCTCGCCTGACTGCATGCCGCGCCCGCCGGAGACGACGATCTTCGCGCTCGACAGGTCCGGCCGGTCCGACGCGGTAAGCTGCTGGTCCACGAAACTCGTCAAGCCAACGGGTTCTGGCGGCGTTATTGCTTCGACGGGGGCGGGCTCGGCGCGCCGCGCGCTGTCCGGAAAAGCCGTGCTGCGCACGGTAACGATCTTTTTCGCGTCTGTCGCCTGCACCGTCTGCAGGGCGTTCCCGGCATAGATCGGCCGCTCGTAGGTGTCCGGCGCATGAACCGCGATGATCTCGGAGACTTGCCCGACGTCGAGCAAGGCCGCCACGCGGGGCATGATATTCTTGCCCGAACTGGTCGCAGCGGCAATGGCCGTATCGTAGCTGTCCATAAGCGGGACGATCAGCGCGGCCATTTCCTCGCCGATCTGGTGTTCCAGGTGCGGCACATCGGCATGGAGCACCTTGGCCACCCCGTCCAGACGCGCGGCCTGGTCAGCCGCAGCCTCGCAATTGTACCCTGCCACCAGCACATGGATGTCATCATCGATCTGGCGCGCGGCGCTCACAACCTTGCTCGTGGCCGCGTCAAGGCCGTCGGTCGTCACTTCGGCGATCACCAATACGCTCATGATTACAGCACCCGCGCTTCGTTTCTGAGCTTGTCGATAAGTTCCTGCACGCTCTC
>CAZXWB010000194.1:0-3909 GCA_964644395.1 uncultured Hyphomonadaceae bacterium
GTCCGAAATGGAGAGATCCGCCGCCACTCTGCGGAGGGGTTCGAAGGCATGCGCCGTGCCGGACAGCTGGCCGCCAGAGCGCTGGACATGCTGGTGGGGGAGGTGAGGGAAGGAGTACTGACCTCACACCTTGATGACCTTGCCCGGCAGTTCGCCTTTGACCATGGCGCCGTGCCTGCGACCTTGAACTATCGCGGCTATCGCTACTCCTCCTGTATTTCGCTCAACCATGTTGTGTGCCACGGCCAGCCCGGCAACCGCGCGCTGAAGCCCGGCGACATTCTCAATATCGACATCACGCTGGTCGTCGATGGCTGGCATGGCGACACGTCGCGCATGTTCGCGGTGGGGCCGGTGAGGCGCAAATCGGAGCGGCTCATGGACGTCACCTATGAGGCGATGATGGCCGGGATTGCCGCGGTGCAGCCCGGCAACCGCTTTGCCGACATCTCGAAGGCGATCCAGGACGTGGCCGACAAGGCGCGACTGTCGGTGGTGGAGGAGTTCTGCGGCCACGGACTCGGCCAGCTTTTCCACGACGAGCCCAACGTGGTGCATGCCTGGCCGCACCGGCGCAATCCGAAGGCCGGCGAGAAGGCCTATGCCGACAGTCCGGTCTTCGCGCCCGGCATGTTCTTCACCATCGAACCGATGCTGAACATCGGCAAGAAAGACTGTGCCATACTGCCCGATGGCTGGACCGCGGTGACCCGCGACCGCCAGCTCTCGGCCCAGTTCGAGCATTCTGTCGGCGTCACCGAAGACGGTGTGGAGGTCTTCACCACCTCGCCCGACGGCCTGCACCAGCCCCACAGGCTGGCCAGCGAATCCTAGGCAGAAGCGGTGGCGAGGGACAAGCTGCCCGGCGAAAAGCCCCATTATCTCGGCCATCGCGAGCGCCTGCGCCAGAAACTCACCCGACGCGGGGCCGAGTCGCTGGAGGACTATGAACTGCTCGAAACCCTCCTCTGCGCCTTCATTCCGCGCCGGGATGTCAAACCCATCGCGAAGGCCCTGCTCACGCGGTTCGGCTCAATCTCGGCGGTCATGTCGGCGCCGGTGGAGGACCTGAAAGCCGTTGACGGCGTGGGTGACACCTCGGCGGCCTATCTGCGCGCGGTGGGCGAGATCCAGGTGCGCGCCGCGCGCGAGGCGATCCAGAAACGCTCGGTGCTGTCGAGCTGGTCGGCGCTGATCAACTATCTGCGCATCGAGCTGCAGCATCATACGCGCGAGGAGTTCCGCGTCATCTTCCTTGACCGCAAGAACCAGATCATCTCCGACCAGGTGATGGGCCAGGGCACCGTTGACCAGGCGCCGGTCTATCCGCGCGAGATTGCGCGGCGCGCGCTGGAGCAGGAATGCTCATCCATCATCCTGGTCCACAACCACCCCACCGGCGACACCACGCCCTCGCGCGCCGACATCGAGATGACGCGGGAGGTGATCGATGCCCTCCAGCCCTTCGAGATCCTGGTGCATGACCACATCATCGTCGGCACCGGGGGCACCACCAGCCTCAAGGCGAAGGGCCTGATCTGACCTTGCGTCAGGGTGCGGGATCGACAGCCCGCCCGTATCAAAATGCGTTGCAATCGCTGCGCGGCGCTCTAGCGTGTGGTCAATACAAAAGACTATTCAACGTCTGTTGAGGGAGGAAAGCATGGCGTCAACCGCCACAGCGGCTGAGGGCGGCCACATCACCGGTTTCGGGACGAAGGGCTACCGCGCCTATGTGCTCGGTGCGCTGCTGCTCGCCTATATCTTCAACTTCATTGACCGGATCATGATCGGTATTCTCGCCGAGCCGATCATCGAGACCTTCCAGTTGAAGGACTGGCAGTTCGGCCTGCTTTCGGGGCTCGCCTTTGCCACGTTCTACACATTTCTCGGCATCCCAATGGCGCGCCTGTCGGAGAAGGTCAGCCGAACACTGATCATAGGCTGCGCCATCCTGCTCTGGTCCGCCATGACGGCGCTGTGCGGGCTGTCGAGCTATTTCGGTGACATGGTGGCAGCCAATTCCACCGCCTTCACGGCCGCACAGGCGGGCTTCTGGATCCTGTTCATTTTCCGGCTCGGCGTCGGCGTCGGCGAGGCCGGCCTCACGCCGCCGGCCAATTCGCTGATTGCCGACTATTTCGCACCGAAGGCGCGGGCCCAGGCCCTGGCGATCTATGCCATGGGCATCACCATCGGCACCTTCTTCGCCAACCTCTTTGTCGGCCTCACCGGCGCCCAGGTGAGCTGGCAGCAGACCTTCATCATCATCGGCCTGGCGGGCATTCCGGTCGGCCTGCTGATCCTCTTTGGCGTGCGCGAGGCGCCGCGCGGCTATTCCGATCCGCCGGGCACCGAGCGCCCGAAGCCGGGCAATATCTGGAATGCGCTGAAATCCCTGGAGAAGAACCCGACCTTCTGGCTCGTCACCATCGGGGCCATGCTCGCCTCGTTCGTCGGCTACGGCATGGGCAATTTCATCATCTCCTTCCTGGTGCGAAACCACGGCATCAGCGTGCCGGATGCGGCGCTCTACTACATGGCGCCGCTTTCGCTCGCCGGTGCGGTGGGCACCTATGCCTGTGGCTTCCTCACCCAGCGCATCGGCGGACGATCGGCGAGTTCGGGGCTCTGGCTCACAGCCATCAGCCTGGTGGTCGCTAGCCTTGCCTACATGGCGGCGTTCAATATCGGCGTGGTGGCGCTGATCTTCCCCTTCCTGCTTCTGGCGAACCTGTTCCACTACTGGTATCTCGGCCCGATGTATTCCACCGTCGCCGCGGTGGTGGACGCGCGCATGCGGGCGACGGCCGTGGCGATCCTGCTCTTCGTGGTGAACCTGCTCGGCTACGGGCTCGGGCCGCTCTTCGTGGGCTTCCTGAGTGACCGGCTGGCGGCCTTCAAGCTCGCCAATGCCGAGGGGCTGACGCTCGACATCTGCAAGGGTGACATGTCGGGCCTCGCCGAGGCGCAGGTGGCGATCTGCAATGCCGCCAATGCCGACGGCCTGCGCCTGTCGATCACCATCACGGTGGGCATCTTCCTGATCGCGGCGCTGTTGCACCTGATCGCAATGAAGACGTTGAAGCGCGACCTGGTCAGCGGCTGATGGGCGCGCGGGTCACCGCCGGCGTCGTCCTGATCGGCGACGAGATCCTGTCGGGTCGCACGCGCGACGTGAACCTGCAGCAGATTGCCCGCTTCCTCGGCCCCATGGGAATCCAGGTGCGCGAGTGCCGCACGGTGCCCGATGTCATGGCTGAGATTGCCGGCGCGGTGAACGACCTTCGGGCGGCCCACACCTATGTCTTCACCACGGGCGGGATCGGGCCGACCCATGACGACATCACCGCCGATGCCATTGGGGAGGCGTTCGGGCGTCCGGTCGGGGAAAATGCCGAGGCGCTTGCCATACTGGAGGAACGCTACCGGGAGACCGACACCGAATTCACCCCCGCGCGCCGGCGCATGGCGCGCATGCCGGAAGGTGCGGAACTGGTCCACAATCCCGTCTCGGGCGCGCCGGGCTTCCGGGTGGAGAATGTCTTCGTCATGGCCGGTGTGCCCGCCATCTGCCGCGGCATGCTGGAATCCATCGGTCCGCACCTCGAGGGCGGGGCGGTGGTCCACACGGTGACACTGCGCGTGCCGGGCCTGCGCGAGGGCGAGGTCGGCGAGGCCCTGGGGCGTCTGTCGGAGGAGATGGCCGGGGTCGATTTCGGCTCCTATCCCTGGTTTCGCTCCATCACCGACAGCGGGGTTCACCTGCTCGCACGCGGCACCGACCGCGATGTGCTTGAACAGGCCGCGCAGAAGCTCGCAGCCCTCGCCCGGGACGCCGGCAAGACGCCCGAGCGGGTCGATGAGACGTCTCAGCCGTAGCGGTCGGCGAGGCTGTCGCAGGCGCGC
>CAZXWB010000195.1:0-3885 GCA_964644395.1 uncultured Hyphomonadaceae bacterium
GCGGCCATGATGTCCATGCCGTTCAGGCTCCAGCCGAAGGTGATGTTCAGCCAGTCGGCGAGCCAGGGAAAGACGTCCGCGAACATGGCCATGACGTATTCGATGGGCCCGAGCAGCTCCGCGAGCAGGCCGAACAGCTTGACAAGCTGGGCGATCAGAAAGGTCACGCCGGCCGCGCCCAGCCAGCCCCGTAAGGTCTCCCAACTCATCATTCCACTCCCACATACGCAACACGCCGGCCATCAAGCCCGACCGGCCGGGCGGCATCAAGCCATTGCCAGGAGCCGGGACCGCGCCTCAGCTGAACCAGCCGGCAATATCGAAGATACCGGCAAACACGCCGGCGATGCGGCGGGCGAGATTCAGCGTCGCCGCGAGCCAGCCGAGTGACAGGCCGACCAGTATGGCGCCAATCGTGGCATCGCGCAGGCCGAAGCCCGCCAGTTCCGAAAAGGCGATGAAGGCGATGATCGCCATGATCAGGCCCCAGAAGATGAAGGTGAATATGATCGAGCCCAAACGCTCGATCTCCTGGCCCTCATCGTCCTCGCCAGGCTTCTTCCTGGTCGCCCTGCCCATATGTTCAGCCCTCCAGGTCCATGGTCTCGAGCGCCAGCGCGCTCTGGCGGACCGCCGCGCGGCGCGCCTCAGGCAGCGGGATCAGGCCCTTGTCGACAAGATAACCCGTGGGGCCCCAGGTGCCTTCGCTGGTGAACTCGTCGACGAATTCCACCAGCCCCGGCACCAGGCCCACATTGGCCTTCTTGACGTAGATGTACATGGACCGGGAGACCTTGTAATCGCCCGAGGTGATGGCATCGAAGGTGGGATTGATGCTGTTGACCCTGGCGGCTTTCACCCGGTCGGCATTCTGCTCCAGGAAGGAAAAGCCAAGCACGCCGAGCGCGCCCTTGTTCTTGATCAGGGTCTGGATGATGGAGGCATCATTCTCGCCGGCATCGATCCAGGCGCCATCGGTGCGCAGGAGCGTGCCGGCCTTCTCCACGGCCTCGGCGAGCTCGCCTTCGAGGCCGTTTTCTTCCGCATACTCCTCCGCGCCGAGCTCCATGGCAATTTCCATGAAGGCGTCCCGCGTGCCCGAAGTGGGCGGCGGGCCGAACACCTTGATCTCGAGGTCCGGCAGGTTGGCATCGATATCCGACCAGGTCTCGTTCGTGTTCTCGACCATCTCGCCATTCTCATCGGGCAGGCGCATGGCCAGGCCCTCGAAGATCTGGGCCTTGGTGAGCGAAAACGTTGGCGCATCGGTGGCGTTGGCGAGAACGATTCCGTCAAAGCCGATGGGCACCTCGACGATTTCTGTCACGCCATTGCCGGCGCAGAGCGTGATCTCGGTCGGCTTGATCGGCCGCGAGGCATTGGAAATGGACGGTGTGTCCGGGCCGACACCCTCGCAGAACAGCTTGAAGCCGCCGCCGGTGCCGGTGGTCTCGACAATCGGCGTGCGGAAGCGCGTGGCCGCGCCGAACTGTTCGGCCACCGTGGTGGAGAAAGGCGAGACAGTCGAGGAGCCGACAAAGACCAGCTTCGCCGCCGATGAGGGCAGTGCGGGCGGCGCGCTCACGGGCTCACCATCAAAGCGCGACAGGTCCACTTCGCCGGACCCGCAGGCGCTGAGAAACCCGACGGCAATCAGGGCGAGGAAGGTGCGTTTCATGGCGGCAGGCTCCTTCAGGCAAGACGATCCATTCCGGCCAGTCTAGCGCGGGTAAATGACGCTGCCATCACAGTTTTTCCCTTTACAGCGGCGGTGGAAATCACTAGTTGCCTTTCCTGTCGGCGGACCTCATGACTTCCCGGGACAAATCGGGAAGCACGCACTAACGCCACCTGGGTTTGGTTTTTGACTTGGGAGCTGGTGCAATGATCCGCCAAGGAACCCCCCGATCCATTGTCTCGCGCCTCCGTCCGGAGGCACCCGTCATCTGTGCAAGACCAGAGCGCGCGGCCTCGGCTGCGCGCTGGTTTTTGGAGGCCTTCGACGGCGAGGTCCTCTATGCTGTCAAGTGCAACCCCTCGCCCTGGGTGCTCGATGCGCTCCATGACGCGGGGCTGCGTTGGTTCGACGTGGCATCGGAAGCCGAGGTGGAGCTGATCGGCACCCGCTACCCGGACGCCACGCTTGCCTTCATGCACCCGGTGAAGACGCCGCGGGCGATCTCGCGCGCCTATCACGAGTTTGGCTGCCGCATCTTCGTGCTCGACAGCGAGCGTGAGCTGAACAAGATCCTCGAGGCCACAGGTCATGCAAAGGATCTGACCCTCGTCGTGCGCGCGGCGGTGTCCGGGGAGGGCTCGGTGCTGCCGCTGTCGGGCAAGTTCGGCTGTCGGGCCGAGGACCTGCCGGGCCTCCTGCGCGCCACCCGCGCCCATGCTGACGAGCTCGGCGTCTCCTTCCATGTCGGTAGCCAGTGCATGGACCCCTATGCCTATCGCGCGGCCATGGCGGCGGTGTCGGAACTCATTGCGGAAGCCTATGTCACTGTGGACATTGTCGATGTCGGAGGCGGGTTTCCGGCGGCCTATCCCGGCATGCAGCCCCCGCCGCTGTCGGCCTTCATGACCGCGATCCATGAAGCCTTCGAGGACATGATGGTGCTGGAGAACGCCGATCTGTGGTGCGAGCCGGGGCGTGCGCTGGTGGCGGAATCCGCCTCGCTCCTGACCCGGATCGACCTGGTCAAGCAGGACACGCTTTACCTCAATGACGGCTCCTATGGCGCGCTCTATGACGCCGTCCATGAGTCCTGGCGTTATCCCATGCGCAGCTTCCGCGCGAGCGGCGAGGAAGTTCTGGGCGAGACGGCCGCCTGGACGGTCTATGGCCCGACCTGCGATTCGACGGACAAGTTCCGCACACCGCTCAACCTGCCGGCAACGCTCAGCGAGGGCGACTATGTCGAGTTCGGACATCTCGGTGCCTACGGCACGAGCATGGCGACCCGGTTCAACGGCTTTGGCGACTATCAGCTTGTCGAAGTGTCGGACCGTCCCTTCGCCTCACTCTATCCGGTGCCGGAAGCGAGTGGCCAGGTGATCCCCTTCCCTCGTCGTTCAGGGCAGTCCCGCGCCTGAGGCTTCGCACAATGAAGTCGGCTTGCTCAGCCATTGCGCCCTAACACACGCGGCTGAGCCTGCTATATTCGGACCATGTCATCGAATCCGAATCGCCTGCCCCGGACTGAGGGCGAGGCCCCGAAGCCTTCCATTTCCCAGCGCGCCGCGGCGCAGGCCTACGGTGTGCCCGCGCTTGAAGGGGAGTATCTCGAAGGCCTGAACCCGGAGCAGCGCGAGGCCGTGTTGACGACGGAAGGGCCGCTGCTCGTGCTGGCCGGGGCGGGCACAGGCAAGACGCGCGTGCTGACCACACGGCTCGCCCACATCATCGGCACGCGGAAGGCCTGGCCAAGCCAGACCCTGACAGTCACCTTCACCAACAAGGCTGCGCGGGAAATGCGCGAGCGCGCGCTGAAGCTGATCGGGCCGGACGCTGGCGGGCTGTCATGGCTCGGCACGTTTCACTCGATCTCGGCGCAGATGCTGCGCAAGCATGCCGAACTGGCGGGCCTCAAACCCAGCTTCACCATCCTCGACACCGACGACCAGGTGCGCCTGTGCAAGCAGGTGATCGAGGCGGAGGGCATCGACCCCAAGCGCTGGACGCCGCGCTTCCTGGCGGGCCTGATCGATGGCTGGAAGAACCGCGCGCTCGGCCCCGACAAGGTGCCCAATGACGAGGCCTTCGCCTTTGCCGACGGGCGGGGCGCGAAATGCTACCAGATCTACCAGTCGCGCCTCTCGGTCCTGAATGCCTGCGATTTCGGCGACCTGTTGCTGCACACGATCCGCATTTTCCAGCAGAAC
>CAZXWB010000196.1:0-3879 GCA_964644395.1 uncultured Hyphomonadaceae bacterium
AGGCAGCGGCGGGTTCAGGCACGTCCTCCGGCGCAAGAAGCGGCCGGCCCAGGACAAGATCGGCCGCCTTCTCCGCGATCATCATGGTTGGCGCGTTGGTGTTGCCACCGATCAGCGTGGGCATGACCGAGGCGTCCACCACCCTCAGCGCATCGACGCCCCTCACCTTGAGCTCGCAATCCACCGGCGCGGCATCGTCGGCGCCCATGCGTACAGTGGAGACCGGGTGATAGATTGTCTCCCCGTGGCCTCGCACGAAGGCATCAATCTCCGCATCGGTCTGCACACCCGGCCCCGGCAGCACTTCCTTGCCGCGATAGGCGTCCATGGCGGACTGGCCCAGCAGGTCCCGGCACATTTTCACCGCTTCGCGCATGGCGCTGCGGTCTGTTTCTGTGGCGAGATAGTTCGGATCGATCAGCGGGTCGTCGAAGGGATCGCCTGAGGCCAGCTTGACCGTGCCGCGGCTCTCCGGCCTGAGCTGGCAGGCATGCAGCGTGATGCCGTCCTGGTCAGGTTTGACCTTGGCGTGCTCGATCATCTTGGCAAGAACGAAGTGGAGCTGGATATCGGGGACCTCAAGGCCCGGGCGCGACCTCAGGAAACCGCCTGTCTGCAGGAAGTTGTCGCGTCCTGCGCCGGCCTTGCGCAGCAGGTAATTGAGGCCGACCGCCAGCTGGCGCAGGCCCTTCTGACGGGAATAGGAGGTGATCGGCAGGGGGCAGTTGTGCACGACGCTGACATCGAGATGGTCCTGCAGGTTCTGCCCGACCTCCTTCAGGTCGGCCTTCACCTCAATGCCGTGGGGCGCAAGATCGTCCGCATCACCGATGCCGGAGAGCTGCAGGAGTGGCGGCGTCTGCACCGCACCCGCGCAGACCAGAACCTCGCCATCGGCCCGGATCGTCTCCGGTGTCCCGCCCTTGCCGGCAACATATTGCACGCCCACCGCCCGGCCCTTCTCGATGAGGATCCGGGTCACCCGCCCGGTGGAAATCACCGTGAGATTGTCACGCTGATCCACGATGGGACGGAGATAGGCATAGGACGCGCTCCAGCGTTCGCCATCCTTCAGCGTGCGCTGGTAGGGACCGACGCCTTCCTGTCGGGTGCCGTTGAAGTCCATGTTCACCGGGTGGCCCGCCTGTCGCCCGGCATCGAGGAACGCCCGGTCGATGGGGCTCGGCATGGGCGCATCCTCGACCCAGAGCGGCCCCTCGGTGCCGTGGAAAGGATCGCCCGACCCGGCGCCGTCCAGCGTTTCCGAGCGTTTGAAATAGGGCAGCACGTCGGCAAAGCCCCAACCGGTGAGCCCGGTCTGGCGCCACTGGTCATAGTCGCGCCGGTGGCCCCGGATGTAGATCATGCCATTGATCGAACTCGATCCGCCCCAGCCCTTGCCCCGCGGCCACCACAGCCTGCGACTGTCCATGTGGGCCTGGGGCTCGGTCCAGAAGCCCCAGTTGAAGTCCCCGGCTTCGCGGATGAGATTGCCGACCGCGGCGGGCATGCGCACAAGGAGCGAGCGGTCCCTTTTGCCGGCCTCCACCAGGCACACACGCACTGATGGATCGGCGCTCAGCCGGTTGGCCAGCACGCAGCCCGCGCTGCCTGCGCCAATGATGATGTAATCGTATCCGGCCTGCGCCATTCTCGCCTCCCATGCGCCGGCTTGGTGACGCCAGCGTCATCTTCTCTCCGGCACGGTATCCGCGGAAGGGCGCTCTTGCCAATCCCGCTTGGCGAAGCTGTCGCGAAAACGCTGCCACGCCGGGCCGACCGGAAATTTCGGAGATCTGGAAACCCTTTGTGAACGCTCGACCGGTAAGCACGATACCAGCACGAGGCGGCGTGCGTCCCAAGGTCCACAAGCTCCGGAGTCCCAAGTGACAAGCGTCCGTCCCCTACGTTCCCCCGACACAGTTGAAAACGACCCGATCGCAAGGCTGGGGCGCTTTCGCAGTGTGCCCCTCAAGCTTGGCGGACGATTCCTCGACGCCTTCAGCGAGGAACACGCCCTTCTCACCCGCGAAATCTCCTGCGGCGGTGCCACCATCGTGTCCAAGGCCCGGCCGGGCATCAATTCCCAGATTGTGTGCTACATCGACGATTTCGCCCGGATCGCCGGCCGGGTGGTGCAGCACAATCCCGAGGGCTTCGTTATGTCCTTCGATGCACCGCAGAACAAGCGCGAGAAGCTGGCGGACCGCCTGGTCTGGCTGCTGAATGCCGGACGCCTCGGCCTGGCCGAGGAACGCGCCGAAACCCGCATCCCGGTATCAGCGCCCTGCCAGGTGAAGCGCGCCGACGGTTCACGCATGAACTGCCGCGTGCTCGACATGTCGCTGAGCGGGGCAAGTTTCGAGACCTCCGACCGCCTGCCCTATCTGGAGGAACTGGTGCGCGCAGGCACCGTCGTCGGACGGGTCGTGCGCGTGGAGAAGCGGCTCTTCGCGGTCCATTTCCTCGCGCCCTCGAACCCGGAGCAGGAACGCCTGAAGGCGCTGCGGGAACGGGTGAAGGAACGCATCGAACAGAACTGAGGCACGAAGCGCCATGCCCGGAAAACCCATTGATCTCGCCCTTGTCGACCCACCCATCTGGCATGTCCTGGCAGGAGAGGATGTGTTCGGCCCCTATACGCTCGGTCAGATGCGCAGCTTCATCCGCGAGGGCCGCGTCGCCCCCGACACAAGGGTCGCCCCGCGCGAGGGCGGACCGTTCCAGCGCGCCGGGGAAATCGCGAAGCTGATCCCGATCTTCGATCCCGCCGCGCAGGCCGCCGAGACCGTGACACCGGACATCCGGACGGCATCCGAGGCCGATGCGGCCTATAATCTCGTGCTGATGACCAAGCTCACCGGTGTGCGCGCCGAGGCCCTGCGGCGGATCATGAACGAGGTCGGCGACTATGCAGAGGCCATGCCGGGCGTGTTCGTTCTGCGCACGCGCACGCCAATGAAGCGCATTCGACAGCGCATCGAAGTGGTTGTGTCCACCGAGGACCAGGTCGTGCTGGTGGATGCCAGCCACAACCGGATCGGGTTTATCCATCTGGGGCCGGAAAAGGATGTTGGCGTGCGGTCTGTCTGGAACGCGAAACTGGACTGAGGCCAGAGCCCGGGGTCGTCCTACCCCAGCGCGGCGCGCACTGCACGGGTGGCGGCGCAGGGATCGAGCCGGTCGGCATACTTTTCCTTCAGCGCATCGACACAGCGCCCGATATCCTTCAGCCGGCTGGCCTCGAGGTCCTCGACCACCTCTCGCACGGCCTCGTTGAGCGCCGGGCCTTCCAGGCGTTCAGGAAGGAATTCCCGGATCACGGCGATTTCCTTGCGCAGCGTCTCGGCACGTTCCAGGTCGCCACCCTCCTCGCTGTCGGCCGCAGCGGCTTCGCGCTTGGATACCATTTCCCGGAGCAGCGCCTTCGCCTCGGCCTCCGGACACTCGCCGCCTTCGCCGCGCGAGCGGGCCGAAATATCGCGGTCGCTCAGCGCGCAGACGATCTTGCGCAGAATGAGCGCCCGCGTGGACGTATCATCCTGGGCGGCAGCCGCCTGGCGTGCCGATTTGAGCTGTTCGCGCAGGCCCGCCTCGGCCAGGCCCTTCTCCTCGGTGGACACGGAATCGGTCATGTCACTGCCCTTTTCACCGGCCGGGCAGCCCTCACCGCCCGGTCATGTCCCCAGTTTCCGTTCAAACAGGAAGCCTTCGCAAAGTACTTCCTCCCCCGATACTCAAGCCTGCACGGCTGAAAACGCGTGTACAAGTCTGTATTTCTGCAACCATCGTTGCGATCACTGCACCAGCGCCACCTGCTTGACGCGGCCGCGCCGGGAGCCTTATTTCACCGCCACTTGCTTTCCAGCACCTTAACGC
>CAZXWB010000197.1:0-3871 GCA_964644395.1 uncultured Hyphomonadaceae bacterium
TACTGCATGATCATGCGGCCGGTCTGGGTCGAGCCGGTGAAGGCGATCTTGGCGATGCGCGGGGACTTCGCCAGCGGCGCGCCGACCTCCGGGCCGTAGCCATTGACGATGTTCAGGACGCCGTCGGGCAGGAGGTCGCCGATCAGTTCGGCAAACACCATGATCGCCGCCGGGGTCTGCTCGGCGGGTTTCAGGATCACGCAATTGCCGGCCGCCAGTGCCGGGGCGAGCTTCCACGCCGCCATCAGGATGGAGAAGTTCCAGGGGATGATCTGGCCCACCACGCCGAGGGGTTCGTGATAGTGATAGGCCACCGTGTCATTGTCGATTTCCGACATGGAGCCTTCCTGCGCCCGCAGCGCGCCGGCGAAGTAACGGAAATGGTCGGCGCTCAGCGGGATATCCGCGGCGCTGGTCTCCCGGATCGGCTTGCCATTGTCCCAGGTCTCGGCCTTGGCCAGGAGGTCGAGGTTTTCCTCGATCCGGTCGGCGATGCGCAGGAGCACATTGGAGCGTTCCGCCGGTGCGGTCTGGCCCCAGGCCCCCTTTGCGGCATGGGCGGCATCCAGGGCGCGTTCCACGTCAGCGGCGCCGGAACGCGCGACCTGGCAGACGACCTGGCCGTTGATCGGGGTGATGTTGTCGAAATAGCGGCCTTCCACCGGGGCCACGAACTGTCCCCCGATATAATTGTCATAGCGGCTCTTGAAGGGCGATGTCCGGTCGATTGCCGGCATGGTCATTGTGTCAGCCATGGTGTTTCCTCTCTGGTCTGGCGGCCCGCGCTTCCTTACAGGCTTGCGTGGAAGTCTCTGGCGGCGGAGGGATATCCGCGCCGGGCCTGTCATGACACTATCACAGATTGCGGGGCCGGCGTGGCAAATCGGCGTGGTTGACCATTCGCCATTGGTCGTAGGCAGACCGCGCGGTTTCGCTCTGCGGCGCGCCCCTTGCCAGCGCCGGTCACCCTTGCCACATGGGCCACTCGCCGGAAAACGAGACAGACCATGGACACTGCCCAACCCGCCGATGCGGTGCTGAACTTCCAGATCGACGGACGCCCCGTGCGTGGGCGCATGACGATGCTGGGCGAGGCCACGCTCGATCCGATCCTGAAGCGCCACGACTACCCCACCGAGATCGCCCGGCTGCTTGGCGAAGCTCTGGTGCTGGCCACGCTGGTGGGATCCTCGCTGAAGTTCGAGGGCAAGCTGCTGGTCCAGGCCGAGGGCGACGGCATCATCTCCATGCTTGTCGGCGAGTACACCACCGACGGCAATCTGCGCGCCTATGCGCGGTTCGACCCGGCCCGGTGGAAACGCCTCGAGGAGATCAATCGCGGCGGGCGGCCCCACATTCCCCAGCTTTTCGGCAAGGGGGCGTTGGGGCTGATCATCGTGCATGACGATCCGAGCATGCAGCCCTATCAGGGGCTCGTGCCGCTGGAGAAGGGCACGCTTGCGGAATGCGCCGAGGTCTATTTCAACAGTTCCGAACAGGTGCCGACCCAACTCAGGCTGGCCGTCGGGGAACTCGCCGTGCCGGGCGAGGCCACCCAGTGGATGGCCGGCGGCGCGGTGATCCAGCAGGTGGCTGGAGATGACAAGCGCGGCGACACCGATGATGCCTGGGAGACAGCCAGCGCGCTGTTCGAAACGCTGACCGATGAGGAACTGATCGACCCGGATGTTTCGATCAACGAACTCCTGTTCCGCCTGTTCCACGAGGATGGCGTGCGGGTGGAAACCGCCCAGCCCCTGGCCGATGCCTGCTCCTGCAATGAGGACCGCCTCCTGCGCACCCTGGCGACCATGCCCGATGCGGAGCTGCGCGAACTGGTCGAGCCCGACGGGACGCTGTCAGTGGATTGCCAGTTCTGCGCGCGAAAGTATTCCGTGCCGATCGAGAGTGTCACTGAATCGACCAGCTGAGCGCAGCGCTTGCATACCGTCGTCTCGATTCGGCCGCCTTTCTGTGCTTGAAAAGGCTGGAAAGCGAAAGAGGCAGGGATCACCGCCATGAACCAGTTGCTTGTGGCCATCATCGGTGCCGTGGTCGGCGTCGCCGGCGCCCTGATCGGAATTGACCTCCAGCGCGCGGCGCAAGAGCGCGAGGTGGTGATTGAAGAGACCGCGCCGGGCGAGGAAGCCGGGCCGGAAACGATTGCGCCGGTCGAGGAGAGCGTGCCGCCCGTGCCCTTGCCCGACGGGGTGGAGATCGCGCGCGTGGTCCCGGCTGAACGGCCCGGCGATGGAGACGAGACGGCCGACAATGCGGACGCTGGGGCTGATGCTGACCTTGAAGTCGCTGCCAGTGACGCTGCCCAAGACACACCCATTACGGATGATGGAGCCCCCGAAACCGACGCCGAAGGAGCCGATACCGCGGCCACCGAAGAGGTCGTCGCCGAAGCCCCCGTCCTGTTGCTGATCATCGGACAGGTGCGCGACCGGGAGACCTTCATGGCGCGCTACGCCGCCGAACTGCCCGCCCTCTACGAAACCTTTGGCGGCACGGGCCTGGCCGCGGGCGAAGGCGTGGAAGCGCTGGAGGGGCTTGCCGGCTTCGAGACCTATCTGGTCTCGCGCTGGCCCAGCCGGGAGGCCGCGCTTGCCTTCTGGGAGAGCGAGGCCCACGAGGCCCTGCGCCAGGCGCGGATTGACGAGGCCTGGGGCGATTTCGACACGCTGCTCCTGCCCGCTGGCCGCGTTGAGGCGACTGAGGCCGGTGAGCCGCCCGCGGATCCCGGCGATGGCCCCGACGCTTCCGAAGGGGCAACCGAGACCTTGGAAGAGACCGTCGAGGACGCCGCAGACGGAGCCGCTGAGGTCATCGACGAATAGGTTTCAGGCGCGGGGCCAGGCGAACACTGGCCTTGCGCAAACCGGCCAATGCTGCCCATAAGCGGGGTCGATGACTGCGCTGTCAGGGGAGCGGACACAATGACACTCGAAACCCTTCTGGAACGCGCTCGGGCCTGCCCCGTCGTGCCGGTGCTTTCGGTTGAGACCGCGGACCATGCCGCGCCGCTCGCCGAGGCGCTGGCCCGCGGCGGCATCACGGTGGCGGAAATGACCTTGCGCACGCCGGCGGGACTGGCGGCCATCGCGGCGATGAAGAGGGCGGTTCCGGACCTCCTGGTTGGCGCGGGCACGGTGCTCAGCGCGAAGGACGTCAATGACTGCGTAGAGGGCGGTGCCGATTTCCTGGTCTCGCCCGGCACCTCGCCGGAGCTCCTGTCGGCCATGGCGGCTGCGCCCGTGCCGGCGCTTCCGGGCGTCGCCACGCCGTCAGAGGCGATGGCGGCCAGGGCGCTCGGCCTGACGCACCTGAAGCTCTTTCCCGCCGCCGTGGTGGGTGGTCTCGATATGCTAAAGGGCATGGCCGGTCCGTTGGCTGATCTCTCCTTCATGCCGACGGGCGGTGTGAAGCCCGACAACATGGCCGATTACCTCGCGCTCAAAACCGTCTACGGCGTCGGCGGCACCTGGATCGCCAAGCCCGAACATGTCGCCGCCGGCGACTGGAGCGGCATCGAGGCACGCGCCCGCGAGGCGGCCTCCATCGCGAAGGCCGCGCGACCATGATGGCGCCGCGCATGCCACGCCTCAGGGGCCGCGCCGGCAAGATCGTCGCCACGCTCGGGCCCGGCTCGCGCAACCCTGAGACCGTCCGCCTGCTGGCCGAGGCTGGTGTGGACGTCTTCCGCCTGAATTTCAGCCACGGTTCGCACGAGGATCACGGCAAGAGCCTTGACGCCGTCCGCGCGGCGGAAGCCCGCATCGGGCGGCCGCTGGCCGTGCTCGCCGACCTGCAGGGCCCGAAGGTCCGCGTCGGGCAGTTTCCGGGCGGCAAGCTGAAGCTTGGCTTC
>CAZXWB010000198.1:0-3862 GCA_964644395.1 uncultured Hyphomonadaceae bacterium
CGATCTTCTCCGCCACAACGATGACGACGCGGCGCTGGATGGAGGATTGCGGCACCTGCTCCTGGTTCTCGCCGACATTCAGGTTGAACAGGAGCGGGATGCGCCCCTCCGGACAGGTGGCGCGGGTGCCGTAGAGGTTCTGGGTGATCGTTTCGGCCCTTGCACCGGCCAGGCGATGGTTGCGGTCGGTGGCGCCCTCAAAGGAGGCCGCGCCGACGCTGAAGGCGGCCTTGCCCTCGCAGAAGCGCTGACGGAATTCCGGCGTGTTCAGGATTTCGGCGAGATCGGCGCGCCGGCCCTCATCCTCGATGGCCGCGGCGGAATCAAACACCCAGGAATAACGTGAATTGAGCACATAGAGACGGAAGGTCGCCTCGCGGCCTTCGGCATCTGTGCCTGTGAAGGGTTCGCTCAGGCCCCAGGTGCCGCCATCAATGGCGCGCAACTCCGCATCGATCACCATGGGTGCGGGCTGCGCACCGCATTCGCCATAGGCCTCGCCGAGGACCATCTTGTCCCAGATCACCGAGCGGGCATAGCTGTCGTCACGGACCTTCGCCTCGTCGCCATCATTGTGGCAGATCGCGGCCTCACCGCCCCAGGACACGCCGAAGCCGTCTTCGCTCGTCTGCGACAGGGCAGGTGGGGCGGCCAGTGCGGTGATGAGCAGGCTGATACGGGCGGCATTGAGACCGTTCTTCATGGCAATCCCTCGGGTCAGTCCTGTCAGAAGCTCTGGTTCAGGCGCCCGGCGAGGTCAAGCCTCGGCGATTGTGTTTCCCGGCGTATCGGGCACGCTGCCTGCCTGGGGCGCGGCAAGCTTGCGGGCGAACCAGGCGATCACCGGCAGGGGATAGCGTGCGCCCAGCGACACCACGCAGCTGCGCGAGAGAATGTCCAGCGTGCGCGGGCAACTGCCCACATCGATGCCCGTCTCGCGCATGGACCAGCGCCAGGGGTTCATGGAGGGATGGAAGCTGGCCTGGGACAGGATCGCCTCCCAGTTGGTGTAAACGTGGCGACTGGAGTCCAGCACGCGCGTGACGCCGCGGTTTTCG
This sequence comes from uncultured Hyphomonadaceae bacterium, assembly GCA_964644395.1. Classification (GTDB taxonomy): domain Bacteria; phylum Pseudomonadota; class Alphaproteobacteria; order Caulobacterales; family Hyphomonadaceae; genus JBGSUF01. Next base: position 1,059 of record CAZXWB010000198.1, read on the forward strand.
GCAAACTGCCGGGCGGCGGCGGCGGACGGGAAGGTCACTGCCAGGCCGCGCGCATGGGCCGGATCATGGTGCGGCGCGATGCGACCGTCGCCGCGCTTCATCACTGCATCAGCGAGGATCGCCCGGCGCCGGCGCAGGCGTTGCAAATACGGGCCGAGCCGGGAGAGTTGCACATTGAGCACAGCGCCCATCAGTTCATTGGCCTTGAAGTTCGAGCCGACAAAGATCGGCTCGTCACTTTCGCCGTGGCCGCGCGCGAAACTGCCCACATCATGGAACATGCGCGCGCGCTCGTAGAGCCGGGCATCGCTGGTGAGCACCGCGCCGCCCTCGCCGGCATTCATGTTCTTGTAGCTGTTGAAACTGAACGCGCCGGCATGGCCGATGGTGCCGGTGTGGCGGCCGCGATAGGTCACGCCCACGGCCTGGCAGGCATCCTCGATGACCAGGAGGTCGTGGCGGGCGCCAATCTCCATTATCCGGTCCATGTCGCAGACCAGATTGTTCATGTGCACGGGGATGATGGCCTTCGTGCGCGGCGTGATCTTGTCTTCGATGTCGGCGGGATCGATGGTCAGGCTCTCGTCGATTTCGACCAGCACCGGGATTGCGCCGACGGCCAGTGGTGCCGCCGCGGTGGAGATCCAAGTGTAGGCAGGCACCAGCACCTCGTCGCCGGGGCCGATGCCCGCGGCGGCGAGCGCGGATATAAGCGCCGTGGTGCCGCTAGTGGTGGTCAGGACATGGTCGGCGTCGACCTTTTCGGCCATGCGGCGTTCGAAGCGCGCCACCTGCCCACGCTCGCCAGCGCCGTAGCGCGTCAGCCTGTTCGAAGCGATGACCCGTCCGAGCGCCAGCCATTCCCGCAATCCAACCCGCTGCATCTTCAGTGTCCCTCTGTTTCGGAGCGCGCGGACCCGCCGCGCCGCGTTCAGGTCGGTGATTGCAAATCCGCCGCCAGCGCCAAGTAGAACGCATCGTTCAGGCTGTCTGTTTTGATTGAGTTTTTGCGCTCAACAAGAGAAAGACAAGTAATTTTGAAATCTTTCAACCGCCAGATAAAGTCGCGCGCAAATCGCTCGCGCAAGGCGGGAAGTGAAGGATCAGGAGTTGATTGCAGCCCGGCGGGCCGACGCTTGCGCAATCTCGACACGCTGCCCTGTGCCGATCCGGGGCGGTCGCGTTCCTGGTCAGCGCCGCTGCAGCGCCACCACTTCCCGGTCAAGCGCCTGGATGAAGTTCGAGCGGTCGGCCTTCGAGAAGGGCGGCGGGCCGCTTGTCGGTCCACCCACGACCGTGTCGCGCAGGTCCTGCATGATGGCGCGGGTGGCGATCTGCGCGCCGATAGAGGCGGTCGTGAACGCCTTGCCATTTGGCGCGAGGACCCGCGCGCCAGACTTCAGGGCGCGGTCGGCGAGCAGGATGTCCGAGGTGATCACGATGCTCGCTGGACCGGCCTGTTCTGCGATCCAGTCATCGGCGGCATCGAACCCGTCCGACACGACAATCAGTTTCACCGTCTCGCTCACGGGCACGCGCATGAAGCTGTTGGCCACAACGCGCACCTGAAGACCGTGGCGCCCGGCCACGCGGTAGCATTCATCCTTCACTGGGCAGGCATCGGCATCGACGAGCAGGGTGAGCGTGGTGCCGGGCACCGGCCTACCCCCGCGCGAACTTCTTGAATTTCGGGCGCTTCGGTTCCACGGCGTCGGCGCCGAGGCGGCGCTTCTTGTCCTCGATATAGGCGGAGAAATCGCCCTCGAACCATTCCACATGGCTGTCGCCCTCGAAGGCGAGAATATGCGTGGCCATGCGGTCGAGGAACCAGCGGTCGTGGGAGATCACCACCGCGCAGCCGGGAAAGCCCTCCAGGCCCTCTTCCAGCGCCTGGAGCGTTTCCACGTCGAGATCATTGGTCGGCTCATCCAGCAGCAGCAGGTTGGCACCCTGTTTCAGCATCTTGGCCAGGTGCACCCGGTTGCGCTCACCGCCTGACAGCTTGCCGACGGGCTTCTGCTGGTCGGTCTTGCGGAAATTGAAGGCCGAGACATAGGCGCGGGAATTCACCTCCACGCCGCCAAGGTCGATCACATCGAGCCCGTCGGAGATTTCCTCCCAGACATTCTTGTTCGCATCGAGCTGGTCGCGCGACTGGTCGACATAGCCGAGCTTGACGGTGTCGCCGAGACGGATCGAGCCGGCATCGGGCTCTTCCTGGCCGATGATCATGCGGAACAGGGTCGACTTGCCGGCACCGTTCGGCCCGATCACACCAACAATGCCGCCGGGCGGCAGGGTGAAGGAGAGATCATCGATGAGGAGGTGGTTGCCGAAGCCCTTGCGAAGATCCTCCGCCTCCAGCACCAGATTGCCCAGCCGCGGGCCCGGGGGGATGCGGATCGTGGCGGTGGCGACCTTCTCCTTCTCGGCCTGGGAGGCCATCTCCTCATAGCGCTGGATGCGGGCCTTGGATTTCGCCTGGCGGGCCTTCGCGCCGGCGCGGACCCATTCCAGCTCCTTGGCGAGTGCGCGCTGGCGGCCCTTGTCCTCTCGGGCCTCCTGCTCCAAGCGCTTGGCCTTCTGCTCCAGCCAGTCGGAATAATTGCCCTTGTAGGGGATGCCCTGGCCGCGATCGAGCTCCAGGATCCAGCCCGTGATGTCATCGAGGAAATAGCGGTCGTGGGTGACGAGAATCACACAGCCCGGAAAGTTGATGAGATAGTTCTGCAGCCAGGCCACGGTCTCCGCGTCGAGATGGTTGGTCGGCTCGTCCATCAGGATCATGTCGGGCTTCGAGAGCA
>CAZXWB010000199.1:0-3856 GCA_964644395.1 uncultured Hyphomonadaceae bacterium
AATCCGGCCATGCGACGCCTCCCAGGACGAGCAGCCAAAGCAGAACGGAAAGGGCGCGATAGTAGGGATAAAGGGACCCTTGGTCGAGCTGCGGGGGCTTCGGGACGGCCGGATTGGCTTGTCATAATCTCCGTTGTCGGTCCTTTGGGCCGGTGTTCGGCGTGTAGGCCGCCGGCCAGTCCATCAAGACCCCGATGTTGGTAATGAGCATTCTGAGGTCGGAGTTCGGGTGCGCTTCGACCGTTGGATACTCGGGATCGGGTTCGCCGAGCTCGTCCATGAGCGTTTGCTCGATGCGGGCGAGGGTCCTCTCGGTTACCTCGATGCGGGTTCCCGACGGAAGGCGAACGGTCATCTGAAACTGTGCCGCTTCGACCCGTGGGAAGAGCTCGGTTCCCGAATACGAAAGAAGCACACCGGAAGCGACAGCGGCGGCAGCACTCATCGCGATGACGCCCCAGCGCCACTCGATGGCTCCGGCGACGACCCGCTCGTAGGTGTTGGAAAGCCCCGATCTGTTTGTCTGTTCGGACGTATGTCGTGGCGCCTCTAGGAACCTCGAGCAGAATGCCGGTACGACCGTGAGAGCAACAAGCAGCGAGGCGAGAATCACGAACGTCGCGGCCAGGGCTAGGATCCCAGAACCCGGTCTTGATCGGGCCGACGGTGAGCTTTTCGAAGCCGTTGCCCTTCAGCTCGGGCGGACGCCAAGGGTGCTCGTCCGTGAAGCGGTCGAGTAGCTCGCTTCGAGACCGGTCGTATGGCATCAACGCCACCGTGAGCGCGTTGAAGAACTGCGGGGTCTCGGAGTTCCGGAGGTAGGGGACGATCTGCCGCTCGACCCGCGGCCAGTCGATGTCCCGCTGATACAGCTCGGTGAGGCGCCAGTTCATGGTCTCACTGCCCGGCAGCTCCGAGGCGAGGTGGAGGTAGTCCGCGGCCTCCGCGAAGCTCATCGTGGTGCTCAGGTACGGGATCTGCCACTTCGAGAGCGAGTAAACGCCCGAAACGAAGTGCAGGTGCGGCGTGGCGGGCGTGTCTTTGAACGTACGTCCCATGTCATCCTCTTCGGTCGACGAACCCAGCGATCGTCAGGCTCGTCATCAACATCTCGAGTGCAGTGCGCTTCTGCATGCTCGAGCTTTGCGTGTCATCGGTGGCTCGGGCTTGGCCCAGCGGGAGATAGAACAGGTCGAGGTCGGTCCAGTTGGTGCCCGACGCCTCGACCTTCTCCCCAAAGCCGCTCTCCCCCTTCATGTGCTCGGCGACGCGGTGCGGTAGTCGGCCCGTTTGACCCACGTAGAGCGGCGGCGCGTGCTCGACGAGGCTGTCCAGGAAGCCCTTCATCCATCGGCGGTTCTGCGGCGGGCCGAGGAAGTCTCGCAGGGTCTCAGCCTTGTCCTCGGACAGCGGGGCTCCCCGGAGGACGAGCTTCTCGAGGACGGCGTAGTGCGTCAGCTCGCGATGCTCGATCGCGGCGGTGGGCTCAGCGATGATCTCCTCGATCCACTCGAGGAGCGTCTCCGCGGAAGCGGTCGCGCCGGATGGGGCGCGAAACGCGCGCTTCCAGCAGTACAGGGCTTGGACCTCAGGAACGAGCCCGTCTTCCACACGCTCGCCGTTGAAGCCCTCGACCAGCTCGTCGCCGCGTACTCGTGTCCACTGGATGGGCGAACGCGGCTTGGTTGGCTTGCGCGGCTTCTTCATCCCACAGCGGACTGGACGCTCAACTGTGCCGTGAGGGGACCTGTACCTTGGGACAGGGTGGTCCGGGGAGGCCCTGCAAGCGGCTGGATTTGCGTCGAATCCGCAGTTTTGGTATCTATGACTGGTGGCCAGTTCCCGGAAGAGCTCGTGCCGGGAGGGGACGGATCGTCCTACGGTATCGCCATGAGCAACCGTATGACGGTCGAGGAGTGGGCGGCGCTACCGGAACATCGGGCGGGCGAGCTCCTCGATGGTCATCCGGTGACGCCTGCGCCGCGAGATTTCGTGGACACGGTCATTGCGGTGGCGCTCGCTGCCTCGTAGCGAGCCCGGAGGACTTCGACTCCGATCCGATCCTCGAAGCGAAGGATCTTGAAGCCGCCGGCGACAGCGCCGGTGCGCGGGACATCCTCGCCAAGATGGTCGAGGCCGACCTGCGCTGCCTCGACGCCCACGCGCACCTTGGTAACATGGTCTTCCGCCACAGCCCCCGTTTGGCACTCTGCCACTACGAAGTCGGCGTCCGCATCGGCGAGCTCTCCCTGGGAGACGACTTCGACGGTGTGCTCGCCTGGGGCCTCATCGACAATCGGCCCTTCCTGCGCTGCATGCAGGGCTACGGACTGTGTCTGTGGCGGCTCGAACACTGGGAACAAGCCGAGCGCGTGTTTGAGCGCATGCTCTGGATGAACCCTTCAGATAACCAAGGGATCCGCTTCCTGCTTCCCGACGTTCGCGCGCACGAAGTGTGGGTGGACGAGGATGAGTGAGGAAGAGGCGGAATGAAAAGGCCCACGAAACAGCAGAACCAGCGTCCTCTCTTGGTAACCATGACCAAAGAGCCATTTCAGCCCGTGCGGCTGTACTACCGGATCCCATCGCGGGCGGCGGTGTTGACCAAGCTCCGCAGTCTCGAGTGCACGGTCGAGGACCCCGTCGAGCGCTGCTGGCAGTGGCTTTATCATGGCGAGACGAAGTCGCTTCGGTTCGCAACGGTTGGATACGACGACGTGCCCGAGGAAAGCCAACCGATCATCCTGGGCCGCGTCCGTTTCCCGAAGAGTGGTGGCATGACGCTGCAAACGAATTCCATCGAGCGGGCAGTGCAGGCGGCGAAGTTCTTCGCATCTCGCCTCGGCCCCCGCGTGGTGGCCACGAGGTGCCGGGTGGTCAACCGCTGCTTTGCGGCGGACGAAGGTGCACCGGACGAGCTCACGAAGAACCTCGATCGCAGCGTGACGGTGATCGATCCGCGCGATGCCGAGACCGAGATGGAGGAAAACTTCAAGGGCATTCGCTCGATGGAGGAGGCCGAACGCGAAGCCACCAAGAGGATGGAGAAGAAGCTCGAGGAAGGCCAGGATGTGCCTTTGGTCGAGGACTTTCCCCTTGCTCCCGAGGAAGAGACTCCCGACTTCCAGCACTTGGCGATGACGCTGAACCTTCGCTTCGTGCGGGCCTTCGAGCATTGGCGCGGCAACACGCACCTGACGCTCACGGCGATCATCATGCGCACCGTCCAGGAGCAGATTGGCGCACAAGGTGGCTTCCCGGCGTAACCCGTGGTGGCGACGCGAAAGAGTCCCTGCATGTTTCCTGGATCTTCGGCAGGCAATCACGAAACGCGGGGCACCACAGGCTCTGGGGACGCCGCCGCAAGCGCTAAAGCGCTAAGTGGACACTGGTAAACGGAGCCTATCCGGCGCAAATTGTAGGTAGGATACGGACATGCAGACCCTCGACGAAATCTTGGAGATGGCCCGGCGGCTACCGCCTGCCGAGCGGCGGCGGCTCATCGAAGAGCTCGACTCGCTGGAGTAGCCCGAGGCGAGCGAGGACCGTGAGGGCCCCTACTCAGCCCTGCTGGCCCTGGCATGCACTGTCCACGCCGATCACACCGACCTTTCCACGAACAAGCACGCCTATTTGGCTGACGCTATCGAGGAGCACAAACGAGGATGAAGCGGGTCTTCGTCGACAACAGCGGCTTTCTCGGCCTGCTGGTGGCTCAAGACGCGTGCCACGACCGCGCAAGGGCGTTGTTCGAGCAGGCTAAGTCGGAACGCTGGCCCCTCGTCACGACCAATGCGGTGATGTTCGAGAGCTACTCGCTCGTCCGCACCCGTGACCGGCGCCGGAGCGCCATCTC
>CAZXWB010000200.1:0-3831 GCA_964644395.1 uncultured Hyphomonadaceae bacterium
ACGTGACCGAGCTCTGGCACGACGGCGCCGGTCATCGCCTGCGCCAGCGCCGGGTGGTCGATGGGCAAACCCTGGTCACCGATCACACCTACAACGCCGACGGGCAGGTGACACTGGTCACCTACCCGGCGGGCAACCGGATCGAGTACACCTACGACGAGGAGGCCGCCGAGCGCTTCGCCCAGGGCAATCTGCTGGAGGCGCGGCGCGTGGTCGACGCTGAGCGCGGCTGCGACGGCGCGGGCTCCACGCCCTGCCCCGATCTGGTGACGTCCTACACCTACGAGCCCAGCTTCCAGCAATTGCGGACCAGCACCGACGGGCGCGGTCACACTGTCACCCGCACCCACGACACCGAGGGCAATCTGGTGCGGGTGGATTTCCCAGATGTGACTGTTGGCCCGGCCGCGCCGCAATCGGCGAGGGAGAGCTGGAGCTACAACGCTTGGGGCCAGCCGCTGATCTTCACCGACACGGAGGGAAACACCACTTGCTACGACTACTACACGGCGACGGGCTACCGGAAGCAGTTCAAGCGCGACTGCGGCGGCCTGGATCTGGTCACCGAGTACGGCTACGACGGCGTGGGCAACCTGACCGTCATTACCGACGCGCGCGGCGTGCGCACCGAGTACACGGTCAACGCCCTTGGTCAAGTGGTCGAGAAGACTGAAGCCACTGGGACGGGACTCGATTACCAGACCCGCTACTGGTATGACGCCAGCGACAACCTGGTGCGCACTGACGTGGAAAACGTGGCGCCCGACCTGGACGCCGATTTCCATCCCACGGGCACGCACAGCCGCGACGGGACCAACCCCTGGCTGAGCACCGAGTACGCCTACGACCTGCTGGGCAATGTGGTGCAAATGACGGCGGAGGTCACTGCCTCCGGCTGGATCACGACGGCTTACGGCTACGACGCGCTGGAACGCCTGATCTCGCTCGTCGATCCGGAGGGGAAGCGCACCGAGTACGGTTACGACGCACGCGGCCTGCTGACCGAGACCGTCCGGGGGGCGGGAGCGGCGGAGGCGGTCACCGTCACCTTCGATTATGACGCCAACGGCAACTTGACGCGCCGCACCGATGGGGAGGGCAACCCAACCGATTTTGTCTATGATGGCTTCGATCGGCGCGTGGGGCGCGTAGATGCGGCGGGCAACCTCGCGCTCTGGCGCTACGACGCCGAAGGCAATCTGCTGGAGAGCGTCATCCGCGACGGGCAGGAGGGCCGCAATCCGACGCGCTCGATCACCGCCACCGCGCCGGTCACGCTCGCGCATACCGTGAATCAGTTCGACGAGTTGGACCGGCGGTACGCCCGGCGACGGGCCTTCTTCAGCGCCGACGTCGACGGCGACGCCATCACGCCCATCACGAGCGACGGGGACGGCGACGGCTGGGTGGAGACGCGCTACACTTTCGACCACGGGCGGAACCGCCTAGGGAACGTCACCGCTGTGGGCGATGACAATGGAAACGTCACCACCTACACCTACGATGGGCTCGACCGGCTGGCGCTGATCACCGATGCGCTGAGTAATACCATCGCTTACGTTTATGACTCCAACGGTAACTTGATCCAGAGCGTGGCTGTCGAGCGCTGGCCCGACACTCTGATCGCTGACGAGACATTTACCACCACCTTCGCCTACGACGCCGCCAACCGCCTGGTCGAGACGACCGATAACTTGGGCCAGACCAGCCGCTTTGCCTATGACAGCCGGGGCAATCTGGTCTTCGTCAGCGACTCGAACGGCGCGGTGATGGCAGAGACGAACGATCACGGCAACACGGCGCTCTTCGTTTACGATGGCCTGGGCCGTCTGACGCAGAAGACCTACCACCTCCGTGAGGGGGGCACCGGCGACAGAACCATCATCGACCAGGTGACCGCCTCCTACGCCTACGACGGCGGGCGGAACCGCCTAGGCAACTTGACGCGCCGCACTGATCCCAACGGCAACGTTACCACCTATGCCTACGACGCGCTCGACCGCCTGACGGGTATCATCTACGCCGATGGCACGAGCGAGACGCTGGCCTACGACCGGGCGCACAACCTGGTGGAGCGGACTGACGCCAACGGTAACACGATCACTCACACCTACGACGCGCTCAATCGGCGGGTGCGCACTGACGTGGCCCGTGCGTCCGGTGTGGGCGGCACCACGCTCCAGACCTTCGCCTGGGACGGCCTTTCACGGCTGATATCCGCGAGCGACAACAATGATCCGGACGATCCCGCCGACGACAGCGAGCTGACCTTCAGCTATGACAGCCTCTCCAACCCGCGCAGCGAGACGCAGGACGGTTATACGGTCACCCGCACCTACGACGGTCTGGGCAATCGGCTCAGCTTGGCTTATCCGGGCGGTGCGGTGCTCACCTATACCTACGACGCGCTCAACCGGGTCGCATCGCTCGCCGATGGCGGCGGCGAACTGGCGAGCTACGATTACGTCGGTCCATCGCGCTTGCTGAGCCGCACCAACGGGAACGGCACTTACGCCACCTATGCCTACGACGGCGCCCGGCGCCTTACGGAGGTTGCCCACCGCCGGAGCAGCGACGACGCGCTCCTCAGCGGTTTCGGCTATACTTACGACCGCGGGCGGAACCGCACTGGCGAGATCGTTCTGCACAGCGGCGCGACCATCAGCTACACCTACGACAGCCTCTACCGGCTGACCGGCGCTCAGGGGGCGGGCGGCGACTTCGAGTACATCTACGATGCGGCGGGCAACCGCGTGCTGGTGAACGAGGATGGCATGCCCACGGCCTACGCGACGAATCGGGTGAACGAGTATGTGAGCGTGGATGGGGAGACGCGCACTCACGACGCGAACGGGAGTCTGCTCTCGCGGCAGGCCGTTATCCACAGCCTGTGCCACGCGCTGAGCCAAGTCGAGGTCAGCGGACCGGATACGGCGCTCGATGGCGTCGCCGCTACTTTCACGGCTCTCGCCGGCCCGCCGACCGCTACCTTGCCGGTCGCTTACACCTGGCAAGCCAGCGGGCAAGCGCCTCAGGTTCACGCCGGGCGCGGCCTCAGCGACACGGCGGTCTTCAGCTGGAGCGTGACCGGTCGGCAGGTGGTCACCGTGACGGCCGCCAATGCCTGTGGCAATGCCAGCGACAGCCGCCCCGTCAACGTTGGAGGCGGGGATTGGTATGTCTATCTGCCTCTCCTGATGAAGGGCATCGACGGCACGCGGTTGGAGAGCTACGCCTCAATCGCCACGGGGGCACCGCTGCTGAGCGAGGAAGATGTGATCACCGAGACGCTGGTCAGCTATGAGTATGACTTCGCCGATCGCTTGCTGGGCGCGACCGCGGTGGTCACCATCACCGACGGGGACGACGTAACGGTCAGCACCGACACCGTCCGTTACGATTACGACGCCACCGGTAGGCTCGTCGGCGAGCGGGCGGATGGCGAGAGCGTGCGCTACGTCTACGCTGGCGAGCGCGTGATCGAGGAGCGGGACGAGAGCGACGCTCTCATCACGACCTACGTGGCGGGCCTGACCTTGGAGCGGGGCGGGGCTCGCTTGTTCTATCAGGTCGATGGGCTGGGCAGCACTCGTGCTCTGGTTGACGATTCGGGCGATGTCGTGGAGCGCGTGGAGTATGATCCCTTCGGTGCTCCCACCTTCAGTGGTGACGGCGGGGAGAGCGCGTCTGGTAACTCTTATCTCTTCCGCGGCCGCCGCTACGACACCGATACGGGGCTCTACATCTACGGCGGGCGACGCTACGATCCGGAGACCGGGCGTTACGCGCAGCGTGGAACGGAGGCCCTGGGCAATCCCTATACTTTCGCCC
>CAZXWB010000201.1:0-3827 GCA_964644395.1 uncultured Hyphomonadaceae bacterium
GTGGTGAGCTACACCAATTATCTCGATGCGATCGATCGCGGGGCACTTGAGAACGTGCCTGCGCCGCAGATCGCAAGGGATTACTGGAACCTGCCTGCGGCTGCCCGGCTGCGCGACGTAGTGGCAAAGGTGCGCGCCGACGAGGCCCACCACCGCGACACAAACCATGCCTTCGCCGACGAGATGGCCACACGGAAAGGCCGGGAAACAGATAGCCACAAGCCGGCGCCCGACGCGCTTCAGGGTAGCTGATCTCGCACCGCACTCGGAAAACCTGTATCCTCCCCGGCAATCGAGACGGGGAGGATTATCTTGGAACATGCTGTCAGCCGGGTGCCCTGGCACCTCTGGATGGTGGGGGCGGCTTCGCTTCTGTGGAACGGTTTCGGGGCGTTTGACTATGTCATGACCCAGACCGGCAATGCCGACTATCTCGCTCAGTTCGAGCCCGAGCAACTCGCCTATTTCGAGGGTTTCCCGACCTGGGCAGTGGCCACATGGGCGCTTGCGGTCTGGGGCGGGGTGCTTGGATCGGTGCTCCTGCTCGTGCGATCGAAATGGGCCGCGCCCGCCTTTCTGGTCTCGCTCGTCAGCATGGCGGCCAACACCGTCTACACCTTCGTCCTGTCCGACGGGATGGAGATGATGGGTGCGGGCGGAGCGGCTTTCTCGGCGGTCATCTTCGTCATCGCGCTCGCCCTGCTGCTCTATGCCCGCGCCATGGCCCGGGCCGGCGTCCTGCGATGAAAGTCCGGGAACCGGCCGGTTCCCCGCGCGTTACGTTCGCGACATCAAGCTACGGAGTTTTCCATGAATCTGCGCACTGCCCTGTCAGCCGCCACATCCGCCCTTGTCCTGCTCGCCGGCCCCGCCCTGGCGGAAAGCCATTCCGAAGGTGACAATCAGGCGGCCTTCGCGGTCACCGGCAGCGATGGCCTGGAACTCTCGGCCATGCCGCTTGCGACCTTCGACGGCGCCTGGGCCATGACCTTCCTGCCCGACGGGCGTGCCCTGGTTACGGAAAAGGATGGCGACCTCTGGCTCCTCGGCACCGATGGTAAGAAGCTCGGCAGGATCGATGGCGTGCCGGAGGTGACGCCGCGCGGCCAGGGCGGGCTCGGCGATATCATCCTCCACCCCGATTTCGCCGACAATGACCGGGTCTACGTCTCCTATGTCGAGCGCGATGAGGATGACGACAGTCTGAGCCGCGCCGCCGTGATGCGGGCCAAGCTGTCGCTTAGCGATGACGGTGGCCGGCTGCGCAGCAAGAAGGTGATCTGGACCCAGTCGCACTTCGTGACGGGCAACGGCCATTATGGCCACCGCCTCGCCGTCGGACCGGAGGGCTATCTCTGGATCACCTCCGGTGAGCGCCAGAAATTCTCGCCTGCCCAGAACATGGACATGACGCTCGGCAAGATCATCCGCCTGGAGGCCGACGGTTCGGTGCCCGAGGACAATCCCTTCTACGAAGCGGGCGGCGTCACCGCCGAGATCTGGTCGCTTGGCCACCGCAACCCGCTGGGCATCGATTTCGATGCCGAGGGCCGACTCTGGGTGCACGAGATGGGACCGCGCCACGGCGACGAATTGAACTTGATCATTGCCGGCGAGAATTACGGCTACCCGCTGGTCTCCGATGGCGACCACTATAGCGGTGACGAGATTCCTGACCATGACACCAATCCGGAATACGAGAACCCGGCCATCTCCTGGGTTCCAGCCATCAGCCCGGCCGGTTTCGTGATCTATGACGGCGAGATGTTTACCGACTGGCAGGGCAACGCCTTCATCGGCGGGCTGTCGTCGCAGGCGCTCATCCGCGTGAGCTTCGAGATGCAGCCTACCGACAATCTCGGCCAGCCGCCAAAGGATTATCAGACCGAACCCGTGGGCACCGAAGAGGCCCGTTATGAGTGGGGCAAGCGGATCCGTGAGGTCGAGCAGGGGCCCGACGGCGCAATCTATGTGCTGGAGGACAAGGATGGCGGACGGCTCGTCCGCCTGACCCCGGCGAGCCAAGAGTCGGCTGAGGCCGAAGCCGATGATGATATGACCGGGAAACCCGCTGCGGAAGACGCGACGCTGGAAACGGACCCACCCGCCGACACGGGCGACCGGGTCGAGGACACCGAAATCGCCATGGAAGCCGACGAGGACATGGTCGACGCCGTCGAAGGCAGGACCAACCCGGCCGCCGAGGCTTCGGTCAGTTCGTCACCGACCGAAGTCCCGGTCGTCGATGCCGAAGACGTGGACAATCCCAGCACCGATGACAGCGAGGTGCCGGAGAATGTTCCCGACACGCTCGCCGACGCCATGGATGAAGCCGATGTGCTGGATGAGGTGACACCGGACGAGCCCGGCGAGGAGGGCTCTGACGGAAACGACTGATCGCGTCAGGTCGGGCGGTTCGGATCCTCCGGACTGCCCTTCAGGACGAAGCGGCGGTCGCAATACATGCATTCGACGAAATTATCGTCGCCCATTTCGTACCAGACCACGGGGTGGCCGAGCGCCCCGCCGCCGCCATCGCATTTCACCGCACGGCTTTCCACCAGGATGATTTCCGGCGGCGGAAGGTGCGCGGGCGGGTCGGTGCGGTCGGTCTTGGCCATGGGCGGAGGTCTTTCGTCCCTTTCGGGCCAGCGATTGCCCGGCCCGGATGGAGCGCCTAGGTAGGGGGCGTCCCGTACCGGCGTCAATCCTCTATTCGTCCCCCCGGAGTGCCCCCATGGCTGATCCCGCAAGCCTTCCCGACTGCGCCATTGCCGCCGACGGCCTCAACAAGGTCTATGCCGCCTCCCGGAAGATGCCGGAAAAACATGCGCTGAAAGATCTGAGCCTCGACATTCCCCGCGGCAGCATGTTCGGCCTGCTCGGCCCGAATGGCGCAGGCAAGTCCACCTTCATCAACATCCTGGCCGGTCTCGTGATGAAGACCTCGGGCACGGCGCGCATCTGGGACATCGATATCGACCGTCATCCCCGCGAGGCCCGCGCCGCGCTCGGAGTCGTGCCGCAGGAAATCGTCATGGACCCCTTCTTCACGCCCATGGAGTCGCTTGAGCTGCAGGCGGGGTTCTACGGCGTGCCGAAATCCGAACGCCGGTCGCTCGGGATCCTCGACGCGGTGGGCCTGGCCGACAAGAAGGACGCCTATGTCCGCCAGCTGTCGGGCGGCATGAAGCGCCGTCTGATGGTGGCCAAGGCGCTGGTGCACAATCCCCCGGTCCTGATCCTTGATGAACCGACCGCCGGAGTGGACGTGGAACTGCGCCGCTCGCTCTGGGCCTATGTGCGTGAACTCCACGCCGGCGGCACGACGATCATCCTGACCACCCACTATCTCGAAGAGGCCCAGGAGCTGTGCGACACCATCGCCATCATCAACCATGGCGAGATCATCGCAGCCGAGCCTACCCCGACGCTGCTGCGCCGGCTTGACCACAAGACGCTGGTGATCTGGCCCCAGTCTGAACTCGCCGAAGTGCCGGTCTCGCTCGGCAATCTCGATGCCGCGATTCGGGATGACGGCGCGCTGGCGATCACCTTCCGCAGCGAGGACACCGGGATTGGCCGCCTGCTGGAACAGGTCCGCGCCGCCGGTGTCTCGATCTCCGACCTCGCCACCGAGGAGCCCGACCTTGAAGACGTGTTCGTGGCGATGACCTCTCCGGCCTGACCGGAGGCGAGGGAAGGGGCGGGCGCCGGTCCGCGCGTCGCTCAGCCCTTCTCTTCCATGCCGAACCGCTTCAACTTGGAATACAGCCCCTGGCGCGACAGGCCGAGGAGTTCCGCCGCCGAGGCGCGGTTGTCGTCGG
>CAZXWB010000202.1:0-3789 GCA_964644395.1 uncultured Hyphomonadaceae bacterium
GGCACGCCAGTTCCAGCAGTTCGCCCTGGAGCGAACGATGATTGGCGCGGGCGCGGGCGCGCAGTCTCGATACGACGTCGTCGGGCACGTTCTTGATCGAAAGGTTGGGCATGGCTTTTGACAGGTTCCGGTATGGCGCCATTCTGGCACCAATTTGCGACAGGGGCAAGCGGAAAGGCGGTTTGCTTCAGCGGGTGCGATTCTCGGCCCGCGCCCGTCTTTGATGCAGCAGGTAACCGAGCAATTGCAGCGGCCGGTGCGCTTTGTCAGCGCCGACGAGCCCACGCTGCGCGATATATATCTTTCCGCGCTTTTGTTGACTTGACGGGCATTGCGGCATATGCTTTGGCATATGTAACGGTCCAGGAAAACAAGAATGACTGCATCTGAACGACACGTACGACTGTTTCGCAACGGGCGCAATCAGGCACTGCGCATCCCCCGAGAGTTCGAGCTCGAAGGAGAGGAAGCGATTCTCCACAAGGAGGGCGACCGCCTGATCGTGGAACCGGTCCGCAAGGGCCGGCTACTGGCGCTGTTATCAACGATGGAGCCGCTGGCCGAGCCGTTCCCCGATGTGGATGACGATCTTCCTCAGCTGGAAGACGTGACGCTGTGAGCGGTCGGTTGGCGTATTTGCTCGATACCAACATGCTCTCCGATCTGGTCCGCAATCCGCAGGGCGCAGTTGCAACCCGAATTACCGCGGCCGGCGAGGACAGCGTCTGCACCAGCATTGTCGTGGCCGCGGAACTTCGCTATGGCGCTGTGAAATCCGGTTCTGAAAAACTTGCCGACCGGGTCGATCTGCTGCTTTCCGCCATCGAGGTGCTGCCGCTGGAGCCGCCGACAGACCGCAAGTACGCCGAGCTACGCCATCATCTAACCTGCCAGGGTACGCCCATCGGGCCCAACGACCTGCTGATCGCCGCCCACGCGCTCGCCGAGGGCCTGGCGGTCGTTACCGCCAATACGAGAGAGTTTTCCCGGGTACCAGGCCTTTCCGTCGAGAACTGGCTGCAGGATGTCTGACGTCAATTACTTGCAAGATCAAGATCAAAGACACTGGGCCCCGGGTCAAGCCCGGGGCGACAAGGCGGGCGCGACGGCGTGTCTTTTTTGAGATGATTCCGTCGGGGATGCGACCCCGACCTACGAAACTGCGTCGGTGCGACGGTGGGCCTTTATTGAGCTGATTCCGTCGGAGATGCGATTTGGACCTACGAAATGGAGGGTTCGGGAAGACGGATTGCCCGACCTGAGGCACGGCACATGGTTACCTCTCGATTCAGCTCGACGGACGCCGCTCGAAAAGTTCGCGAAACACGCGCTCGGCGCGCTCCAGGCCTTCAGGAGTAAGCGCAATCGACTTGGTCTTGTTGCGCGGATCAGCGACCATGCCTTGTTCGTGCAGGCGGTCGGTAACGTCCCAACTGATCTGTTTCCAGACACGGTTACCGTTGTGCAGCGTCAGGTACATCAGTGCGAGGGCGGCGTCTTCGATTCGGCTCCAGTCAAGTTCGTTTTCCATAGCGGTCTCGCTTATGTTCACGGGGGATCAATGATGGCGCGCGCCGGGCCCGCCGCAGCATTTCTTGTATTTCCGGCCGCTGCCGCAGGAGCATGGCTGGTTTCGGCCGATCTTTTCGGAGCGGACTGGTTGGCGGGGCAATGGCGGCGAGGGCATGCGGCGGTAGTCCAGCCCGATCGCGGCGAATTCAATGATGGCCTGGTCGATGAACTCGTGGAACCTGCTCGCGGTTTCCTCGAGCGTCATGGCCTCGGCGCCGCTCTCCCGAGCCGTCTCCTCGACCACCTTTTCGGCCATCTTCCGGTCGCCGAAGAATGAAAAGATGATCAGCGCCATGCCCAGCGAGCGGTCGTCGTTGCTGTCCTCTTCGATTTCCTGATGCCAGATGTCCTCAAGCCACAGGTGCCCTGTGGTGACGCCACGGCACCAGCGCGAAAAGTTGTTGTCCCCTTCCAGCATGCGCATCGGCTCGGAATCCGGCCGGCAGTCCCAGGGTATGGCAGGCAGATCCCGCCGGATGTGCTCGGAGATCCAGTTCATCAAGACCATGCGAGCGCCGGTTACTGCGCGGGCCTCGTCCAGATCGCCGAACACCGCATCGCCCTGAACGATTTCTGACCATTCCGACGGCATGATCATCTCCGGACAGGCCATGACCGAGTACAGGAAGCCGGCCGTTTCCGGCCACGACATGGCCTTCTCGCCGGCGTGGCGCTCGCCAAACTCGATCAGCACCCGGCGCTGATCCGCGCTGATTTCCGGTACAGCGTCGGCGGCGTCCGACGGCTCGTCATCCAGCTCGTCGAGCGAAATGTCTGCCGGATCGATCTGCTGCAAAGCCTGAACGAACGCTTCTGCATCAAAGTCCCGGTCGTTCGAGACCGACGCGCGCAGGCCATCGGCCATGACGTCGCTCATCACCTGAATTGCGGTCATACGTTCGATACCGGCATCGAGCAGGCGTTGCAGCGTGGCACGGGTAACCGGCGAATCATCGCCAGCCACCTGGTTTTCGATCGCGAGAATCGGCACCACTTCTAGCAGGCAGTCTTCGATCTCGGTACCGAGCAGGTCCGATACCCAGCACTGGATGGCGTAGAGCCGCTCCTGCTCGTCGGTGGCCAGCCAATCGGCCGGATCGGGCGCAACGACCGGGTTGTATTGCATATCTGCTTTCCGCTCAGGCATCCTGAAAGTCTACGACAGCTGAGGCTCGGTCCGGGCGGCCGACGGCAACGACGCCTCGATCAACGACGGGCAGGACGTCCGGAAGGCAACGATCAACCCGATCAGGTCGTTGCCTGGATCAAATTCTGTTCAGAGCAGGAGATCAACCTGATCGGGTGGTTTTCAGCTTCTGGTCCCGGGGTATCCGACGTTCGACCTGTTACCTCTTGACCGATCGACGGCTTTGGTCAGATAATGGCTAGATCAGCTAGATAATAAGGTCCGATCGATGGAATGGAAACTCGCAGACGCAAAGAACAGATTCAGTGAAGTGGTCAAGCGCGCGCTGACCGAGGGGCCGCAGCGCGTCACCCGTCGCGACGATGCGGTGGTGATTCTTTCCGAGGCCGACTACGAACGCCTGACGGGCCAGCGCCCCGGATTTCGGGACTATCTGATGAGCGGGCCCACGCTGGCTGATGTGGATCTCGAGCGCGACCGGTCGCCCATGCGCGAGGTCGGCGACCTTTGAAGATTCTGCTCGATACCTGCGTGCTGTCCGAGATTCGCCATCCCCGGGGCAATCCGGCAGTTCGCGAGGCTGTCCTGGCCTTTCGGGACCGGGAGTTGTTCATCAGCGTGCTCACGCTGGGCGAACTGGCCAAGGGAATTGCACTGCTGGACGGCGGCCAGCGACAACAGGAATTGAATGCCTGGCTGCTTGGGCTGGAACAGCAATATGCCGACCGGATTCTCGACATCACCGGCGATATCGTACGGGTCTGGGGCGAGTTGACCGCCGCGGCGCAGCGCAACGGGCGCGTTGTGCCCGCTACCGACGGATTGATCGCCGCGACCGCCCTGCATCACGGCCTGCAGGTCATGACTCGGAACGTCGACGACTTCAAGCCCACCGGCGTTCGCGTCCTCAATCCCTGGATGACGCCCGGCGTTCACGAAGGGTAGAGGCCGATCCGAATCACTACAGCAAGCGTTTCCTGTGTCAACGTCGTCGGCCGCAAGCGGGGGCACGGGTGAGCAGGAAAGTCGGCAGGCATTGCGTATAACGGCTTGCCGTCGTACTCGCATTT
>CAZXWB010000203.1:0-3789 GCA_964644395.1 uncultured Hyphomonadaceae bacterium
AAATAAGGGCCCAAAATGGGCCTCCCAGTCTCAAAAATTATGAAATCCTACACAAATGGACTGGAACGAAGCCGCCCGGCGGGCGCCTCGAAGTCAAGGGCGTGCGCAAGGTCCAGCAGCCCGTGAACCCCACGTCAGGTTGGCGTAATCGAGGCAAGAAGAGAGCGGTGGATTCACAAGCACTGAAATCTTTCGCGACACAATTCACCCCCGCTTGGAAGCGTTCCAGAGGGGGTGAAAGGGCCGGTTTACTTCGCTAAACGTCCGTTTACAAAGAGTAATAGCTTGAACTCGCTATGTAGCGACCTACAGCCTATCCCCCAATGCCCACCTTCGATGTGCATATCGGGCCGTTTCATGGTATATTCCCAAGTTGGCGAAGTGTTGTGACCTCATACCTCCAAAGCGGGAGGGACCGTAATGGTGAACGAAATGTCCCACAAACACCAAGTGGCGTTCGGGAATCTCATTACCCGCATCTCCACCAACTTCATCAACTTGTCACCCCAGGAAATCGACGCCGGCATCGACCGGGCTCTGCGCGACGTGGGTCGTTTCATGGAAGTCGACCGCAGCTACGTCTTCCTTTTCTCCGACGACAAGACGATGATGGATAACACCCACGAGTGGTGCGCCGAAGGCATCGAACCTCAGACCCGAAGGATGCAGGACGTGCCGGTGGAGGCGCTTTCATGGTCGAACGAGATACTGATGCGCGGCGAGGTGTTGCACATCCCGTGCGTGGATGAATTGCCACCCGAGGCAAGCGCTGAACGCGTGGAGTTCCAGAGTCAGAGCACCCGATCCCTCATCGCCACGCCGATGGTCTATCAGGGGGAAACGATCGGCCTGTTGGGATTCGACGGGGTGCGTGCGGAGAAGAAATGGAGCGAAGGGGACGTCAAGTTGCTCAAGACGTTAGGAGCCATCTTCGTCAACGCGCTGGAGCGTAAGCGGGCGGACGAGGCGCTGCGAGAGAGCCGGCGTATGCTCTCGACCCTGATCAGCAACCTGCCGGGCATGGCCTACCGCTGCCGCGACGACACGACTTGGACAATGGAGTTCGTCAGCGAGGGCAGTCTGGAGCTGACCGGCTATCGTCCTGAAGAACTGGTCAGGAATCAAGAGATCGCCTACGGTCAGTTGATCCACCCGGCCGACAAAGCTGCGGTGCAGGAGGAGGTGCAGGCCGCCCTGGGAGAACGTCGCCACTTCGAGATCACCTATCGCCTCGTCACGCCCGAGGGGGAGAAATGGGTCTGGGAGCGAGGGCAGGGCGTGCACGGTTCGGATGGGAAGCTGACGGCAATTGAGGGGTTCATCACCGACATCACGGAGCGGGTGATGGCGCGACAGAACCTGGAAAGGCGTGTGGCGGAGCGCACGCGCGAACTCGCCACACTGCTGGAGATCTCCCACAACGTGGCCTCCACGCTGGAATTGGAGCCCCTACTGGGTTTGACCCTGGATCACGTGGGGGAAGTCGTGGCCTACGACGTCGCCTCTATCATGATCTTGGACGAGGGCGCACTGAAGATCGTGGCCTATCGGGGTCCAGTTTCCCACGAGGAGGCGATGGAGCTGAGTTTCTCGCTGGATGAAGCGACGGCCAACTGGGCTGTGATTCAGCGCCGAGAGCCACTCATCATCGAAGACGTTAGCCTCGACGAACCCTTGGCCCAAGCTCTCCGAGAGACCACTGGAGAGGAACTGGAAGCCACGGATGATTACGTTAGAGCCTGGATGGGCGTGCCGCTGATGGTCAAGGAGCGGGTGGTAGGGATGCTCTCGCTCAATCACAACCAACCGGGCTACTATACTGCCGAGCACGCTGATCTGGCGATGGCCTTCGCCAACCAGGTCGCGGTGGCCATCGACAACGCCCGCCTCTACGAGGCGGAACAGGAGCGGCTGGAGGAAAGTGAGAGGAGACGCCGGGCGGCCGAGGGGCTGCGCGACGTGCTCGCCATTCTCAACTCGGACCTCTCGCTCGACGAGATATTGAACTACATCATCGACCAGGCCTGCCGCCTGCTCGGATCGGAAGCGGGCGTCGCTTATCAGATAGCCTTGGACGAGGGGGCGATTGAGATTGAGGCCGCGTGTGACATGCCGGATGGCTTTCTGGACATCGGCTCCTTGCCCCTGATTGAGGCCGAGTCCAACCGGGCGATCCTGAAAGGACGGCCTTTCGCCGTGGCCGATCTGCAAGCTAGACTGGCAGACGTAGACGAGGAGGCACTTTCAGCGCTTCCGAGTGTATGGGCATGGCGAGAGATCGTGGGCGAACATTTCCGCTCCTATCTCTCGGTGCCCATCGTGATCAATGATCAGGTGTACGGCGCCATCTCCCTCTTCTACGATCAGAGCCGCAGGTTCTCCAGCGAGGAGATCGACCTGGCCGTCACGCTTGCCGATCAAGCCGCTCTCGCCATCGAGAACGCGCGATTGCGCGTCGAGGCGGAGAAAAGCGCCGCTGCCGCCGAGCGCAGCCGCTTGGCCCGCGACCTGCACGACGCCGTCACTCAAACCCTCTTTTCCTCCAGCCTCATCGCCGACGTGTTGCCCCGGATATGGGAGATCAACCCCGAGGAGGGCCGGCGCCGCCTGGAGGAACTGCGAGAGTTGACGCGCGGGGCGCTGGCCGAGATGCGGACGCTGCTGCTGGAACTGCGCCCTGCGGCTCTGGCCGATGCCGAGCTGAGCAATCTGCTGAAACAACTGGCCGAGTCGATCACGGGGCGGGCGCGGGTGCCGGTTTCCGTGGAGGTTATGGGGGATCGCAATCTTCCCGACGAGGTCAAGGTCGCCTTCTATCGCATCGCCCAGGAGTCGCTGAACAACGTGGCCAAGCACGCCGACGCTACCCAGGCGACGGTGAGCCTGGTTTGCGGGCATGAGGAGTTCAGGCTGAGCGTCAGCGACAACGGATGCGGGTTCGATCCAGAGAGTTTGCCGCCAGATAGCCTGGGGCTGGGCATCATGCGCGAGCGAGCCGAAGCGATTGGAGCCACGCTGACCATTGCTAGCCAGGTTGGGCGAGGGACGGAGATAGAAGTGAAATGGAAAGATTCAGCTTCGAGAGGAGGAAACGAGAAGTTATGACGGAGGAAGCGAACGTTATTCGTGTGCTGCTGGTCGACGATCACGCCGTGGTGCGCAGCGGGCTGGGAGCATTCCTGATGGCCTTCGACGACCTCGAATTGATCGCGGAGGCCGGGAACGGCGAGGAGGCGCTGGCGATGTGCAACCGCTTTCGACCCGACGTGGTGCTGATGGATCTGAAGATGCCGGGCATGGACGGCGCCGCCGCCACGCGCAAGATTCGGGAGCATTGGCCAGAGACGCAGGTAATCGCCCTGACCAGCTTCAAGGAGAAGGAGCTAGTGGAAGGCGCGATGGAGGCCGGGGCGATCGGATACCTGCTGAAGAACGTCTCGGCCGACGAACTGGCCGAGGCGATCCGGGACGCCCAGGCTGGCGAGCCCACGCTGGCCCCGGAGGCGGCCCAGGCGCTGATCCAGGCGACCCGCTCCGCCGCTGGGCCACCCGCGCTGGGCTTCGACCTGACCGAGCGTGAACACGATGTATTGGCGCTGATGACCGAGGGCTTGAGCAACCCCGACATCGCCGAGCGGTTGATGATCAGTCGCTCCACGGTCAAGTTCCATGTCAGCAACGTGCTCTCCAAACTGGGCGCTGCCAGCCGCACCGAGGCAGTGGCCCTGGCCCTCCAGCACAATCTGGTGGACTGATTCCGAAGTAGGCGGGAAATCGGAAGCCCCCAGA
>CAZXWB010000204.1:0-3768 GCA_964644395.1 uncultured Hyphomonadaceae bacterium
GCGGGCTCGACCTGCGCGCGCGGCTGGACGGCGACGAGGTGGATTTCCATGGCCTGGAGGCCCTGCTGGAAGGCGGCGATGGCGGCGGCGACGCCCCGGTGCCGCAGGTATCCATCGCGGACGGTCGCATCCTGCTCGACACCGGTTCGGGCCCGTTGCAGCTCGACATCGACGCCGAGGGCCGGTTTCCGACGGATTTCTCTCTGGAGGCGGGCCTCAGCGCCACGCAGTTGCGCCGCGACGGCGAACGGCTCTCGCTGGAGGGCGGGGAGCTGTCACTACAGTGGCGCGACGGCATTCCCGAGGGCAGCGGCGCGCTGGACGTCTCCCGTCTGGAAGCGGAGGGCTGGACACTTGATGGACTGGTCATGGAACTCGCCGCCGTGCCCACGGGGCCGGACACCTACAGCGTGGACCTGACCGGTCGCGCCCGCGCCCTCGCCCGGGGACCGCGCAGCGTCGAAACCGTCCAGTTCGAGGCGAGCGCCCGCGGCGGCGCGCCCCAGGGCGACCGTCCGGTGGACATGGCCAATGCGCTGGAGGCGCTCTCCCTGCGCCTGACCACGGGCGCGCTGTCGGCCCCGGAGGCCAGCGCGCTCGGCCTTGCCGGCGAGATCGAGCTGGAACGCGACCTGTCCGGCGCGGTGACGGGGCCGGTCTTTCTCTCAGGGGAGGCCGCCGACCTCGGCGCGGCGAGCTTCCAGCGGCTGAACCTCGACGGCACGCTCGGCCTGACGCTTGACGGCCTGAGGCCCGTTTCTGCCGAATTCGATGCGGCCAGCGTGGCGAGCGGCGCCGCCCTCGGCGCTGAAGCGCGGTCCGGCGTGCGATCGGCCATCGCCCTGCCCGCCCCGCTTTCGGTCCATGGCGACGAGCTTTCCACGGCGGTCTCCAATGCGCTCGGCAATTTTGACGCCGGGCTGCAATTCGTGGCGCGGTGGAGCGATGATGACGGGCTGCGGCTCAGCTCCGACAGTCCGGCACGCATCCGCGCCGCCTCGGGGCTCGACCTCTCCCTGACACCCCGCCAGACCGCGCAATGGCTGGACTACAGCCCGCGCGCGCTGCGCCTGAGCGGCGACGTCTCCCTTTCCGGCGGCGGCGCACCGGAATTCACCGCCGGGCTGAAAAGGCTGGAATGGCAGCCGGGCAGCGGCACGCTGCGCATGGAGGCCGCGCCGCTTTCCATCGCGCCCTGGACCGCCGGTGACCTCGCGCTCGCCCTGTCGGCGGACCGGCTGGAGATTGCAGGGAACGGCGACACGCTGCGCATCAGGGGCATCGGCGAGACCGTCCTCGATGGCGCCATTGCCGGGCTCGAGGTCACGGGCACGCGGCTGTTTGCCGGGATTGATGCGGTGCAGGACGCCGAGGGCTGGCGGATGCAGGTGGACGGCACCGACTGCCTCGCCCTGCGCACCGAGGGCGTGCGCTCCGGCACGATCCGGTTCGAGCCCTTCGCCGTTTCGCTCTGTCCCGAGGGCGGACGCCTCTTGCAGCGCGCCGGCGACACGGTCCGCGGCCGGGCCGATATCGGCGCGGTGGACCTCGATTTCAGCGGCAAGGACCTGACGGGCAGCGTGTCACTTGAAGGCGCGCGGGCCGACTGGACGCTGACCGACCATTTCCGCATCAAGATCGCCGCCGAAGCCGCAACGGTTCCACTGACCCTGCCGTCGGGCACGTTACGCCTGCGCACGGGCGCGCCGCGATTCGACCTCGAACTCCTGCCGGCGGCGCCGCGCATCATTGCAAGCCTTGAGGAGACACGCGTGTCCGGCAGCCTCGTACCGGCCAGTGTCGAGGCGGAGACGCTGAGCTTCGAGGGCTTTGCCGAGCCCATGGGGCTGCGGGCGTCGGGCGATTTCCGCAATGTCCGCCTCGCCGATCTCAACCGCAGCGACCCGGTCTATGAGCCCCTGATCGCCAATGGCAGCTATCGCTGGCGCGGCGCGCAACTGACCGCCGAGGGCGAGATCGCCCTGGCCGACCGGCCCTACCGTCTGGCCACGGCACGCATGGACATGAACGTGTTCACGCTGAACGGCTTCCTCACGCTGGAGGGCGACCGGCTGCAGTTCACACCCGGCGGGCTCCAGCCCGGCGACATTTCGGGACGCGTCATCGGCCTGTTTACCGAGGCGAGCGGCGCGGTAACCCCGCGGGCGGACCTGACGCTGAGCGATGGCAAGCTCGCCGGTACCGGCTCGGTCCTCCTGGAGGGCCTGAGCTGGATCACGCTGCGTTTCGGCTCGGTGGACGAGGTGTCGGGGCTGTTGGAGTTCGACGACCTCCTCGCCCTCACCACCCCGCCGGGCCAGACCCTTTATGTGCTGGAAATCAATCCCGGCATTCCGTTGCGCAATGGCGAGCTGAAGTTCCAGCTGCTCGGCGCCGACGAGGCGCGGCTGGAAAGCGCAAGCTGGCCGTTTGCCGGCGGCATGCTGGAGATCCAGCCGACCCGCTGGACCGTGCAATCGAACCTGGAGACCGTTATCGCCGAGCTGAAGGCGATCGAACTGTCTGAGCTCATCGACCTCATCCGCGTCCCGGACCTTGAAATCACCGGCACCGCCAGCGGGCGCTTTCCGGTGACGATTTCGGGCCCCGACGTGCTGATCTCCGATGCCCGCCTCGAGGTCAGCGAGGGCGGCGGCGTGGTGCGCTATACCGGGGCGGCGGGCGAGCAGGCCGGCATGGCCGACGAGCGGGCGGAAATGACCTTCAATGCGTTGGAAAACCTGCGCTTCAGCGTGCTGTCCATGACGATCAATGGCAACCTACTGGGCAATCTGCGCGTCGATGCGGAGATACTCGGCAGCAATCCCGACGTGCTCGACGGCCAGCTGTTCAAGATGAATATCGGCGTGGAGGGCGCGCTCATCCCGCTGATCAACAAGACCACACGCCTGCTCTCCGGCGAGGAAGTGGAGGATTTCGTCATCGACCTGATGCGCCGTGAGGGTGTCGATGGCGAGGTGTCGCAAAAGGATGACCCATGAGGCGCAGAATGACCTGCGAAGACCAACACTGGCGGTACGCTACGTTCAATTGACGTTCAGGCCCGCTGGGTCATGCTAGGAACATGAAGGAGACCGATGACATGACATCCAAGCTCACACGGGGGCTCGCTCTTGCCGGGCCACTCATGCTCGTGGCGGCGGCCTGCACGCCCACCGTGAAGGTGGCCGCGCCGACCGAGCCGATCACCATCAATCTCAACGTCAAGATCGACGGCGACGTGCGCGTTCGCCTCGACAAGGAAGTCGACGAGCTGATCGCCGACAATCCGGACCTTTTCTAGGCTCCAAGGAGGGAAGCACCCATGTCTCGCATCCAGGACATCCGCAAGTTCTTCGCCGCCCTCGTGGCCGCCCTTGCCATGGCGCTCGTTGCGCCCGCCGCCACGGCCGGCCCGCCGGAAATCGACGCGGCCAAGGAGCAGGGCACGGTGGGCGAGCGCATCGATGGCTATCTCGGCATCGTCAACGGCGCAAGCATCGACGCCTCCGCCCGCCGCAAGGTGGAGGAGATCAACG
The DNA here is from genome assembly GCA_964644395.1 of uncultured Hyphomonadaceae bacterium. Classification (GTDB taxonomy): domain Bacteria; phylum Pseudomonadota; class Alphaproteobacteria; order Caulobacterales; family Hyphomonadaceae; genus JBGSUF01. The sequence continues at coordinate 3,540 of CAZXWB010000204.1, forward strand.
CCAAGCGCCGAAAGGTCTATGAAGACCTCGCCCGCCAGCAGGGCGCCACGGTGGAGCAGGTGGCCTTCGTCACCGGCGAGAAGCTGATCGCCCAGACACCCGAAGGGCAGTACATCTTCGACCAGTCGGGCAGCTGGAAGCGGAAATAACGACATGCGCCGTCACTGGCCACTTTTCCTGGCCGCCGGACTGGGTTCGGCGGCCATCATCATTCTGGCGGTCTGGGCCG
>CAZXWB010000205.1:0-3763 GCA_964644395.1 uncultured Hyphomonadaceae bacterium
TCGCGCACCCGGGTTTCCGGGGCGAACCGACTGCGCACGGGCCCGTCCGCCTGGCGAAGCGCGTGTTCAGACATCGCCAGCAGATAGGGCCCGAACAGGTCCGAACGCGCTGCCTCGGCACGTGCCAGCGTTTCCACCGCAGCCCGTCCCGCCCCGCCGGATGAGGTGATCCCCTCGGCTTCGGGTAGCCATGCCGGATAGAGCGCCGTGACCGCCGCTTCCAGCTGCGAAAGCACTTCGTCGAGGGCTTTCGCATTCCTGCCCATGGGCACGAGGAGGCCCGGCATCCCCCGCGCCTCAGCCCGCGCCTGCAGCTCGCTGGCTGAGAGACCCGGCCAGGCAGTGAGGTCGATGTCTTCCAATTCTTTGTCGGCTGGTACACTCATGATCACCCTTATTGCCGATGAAGCCTAAGGGTTCGTTTGATGATCGCAATTCCCAGACAATACGGGCCCGCTCCAATCATTCAGCGCATTTTCGGGTCGGGTTCCATGAACCCTCCGCAAGCGCCGCTATGACCTAGCCCACTGAGTTGGTCCCAGAAACTGGACCCTTCTTCAAGATATATCCCGACTGACGAAAGGTATCGAGCATGGGACGAAAGAGAGGGAAGTTCACCGACAGTTTCAAGGCGCAGGGGACGTTGCGCGATCACTGAACGATCCAGGAGATCGCGGTGAAGCACAATTTGCTGCCAACCCAGGTCAGTTCCTGGACATTGCGTTTGGATCGATCTCCTTGTGGACCCCGCCACAGCGCCACTTGTCGCATGCGCGCTGTCGCCTTTCAAAGCCGCGGGGACGACCTTTCCGTAAGGCTGAGCCTGAGATGAACAGCGGGGTCACACTTCCGTCGCGATGTATTGGCCAATTGGACGAACGGATTTTCTATGCCTAGTCTGAGGCTCTGGGCCGCGAAAACGCAGATCTTCGACGACGCGCTGAAGGGGGCGGCAAATGGAAAAAGTGACACGGATACTGGCTGGTGCGGCTTCGATGCTCGCGGTGGCATCGCTTGCGATCGGGCCAGCCCTCGCCCGGCAAGCCCCGACAGACGGCCCCCAGGATGCCTTCCAGGGATGTGAGGAGGTGGAACTCGCGCCCGCCACGACGGCGGACCCTGCCGCGCGCCTCACCGGCGCGCCCGGCGGGCCTGTCGAGGTCGAAACGACCAAGAAGACACGCATGCTGCAGGGCCTGCCCGTGGACCAGGCCACCGCCGACGACGACAAGAACCAGGCCTGCTGGGCCCGTCTCGATGGGGTCTGGCAGGACGATGACGTGGTGATCATTGATCCCGAGGTCGAGGCGACGGGATGGGCGGCGGACCTGCCATCGCTTCAAACCCTGGCCCATGGCACCTATACCGAACCGGGTCTGTTGGTCGTCATGCCCGACACCGACCCCGAACAGGTTCTGGTACTGGTCGACGCTTTCGATCCCAGCCGCAGGACGACCTTCGTAAGCGCCGACGACATTCCTCTCTCGGAGGTTCTGAAACGCGGCGGAAAGCGCAAAACCTACAAGGCGCGCCGGGACACCGGTTTTGGCACGGACCTGAAGGTCGACGTGTCGCGTCAGGGATATGTACGGTTGCGCCTCGGCGACAGGCTCTTCTCCCGACCGAGCCCCGGCATCATCGCGACGGTGAACGCCAATGAGTATGGCCTCAGCGACGTCTTCGTCTACCAGTCGAACCTCGACAATGTGATGGCCAGCCGACGCGGCTACGACATCACCACGCAGGATGGCTTTGACCTGCTGAACAATGCCAAGCTCGAGGTCTTCAAGGAGGTGTTCGGCAACCAGTATCGCATTCTGGAGAAGCGCACGGTTCCGCTCGGCTTCAACCTTGTGCCGGAAGTGAAGCAGGGCATGGTCTACCAGCGGAGCTTTTCTTCCACGGAACGCGAAATACAATCATCGGTGGCCGACACCTATGGCGGGAAGGCCCGAATAGGTCTTGCCCCCGGCGACGTGGAGATCGGACCGAGCGCCAGCGCCGGTGCCGATTTCGCAGAATCCATCGCGAACTCCATGCGAAACTCAAAGAGTTCGTCTCGGGCGACGGGTTACTCCCGGACCAAGCTCTACGCCATCGTGGTCGACCATGCCTATATCGAGCTTTCCGACGACTTCATCGACGCGATCGAAGACGCGCGCCGCTATGGCGACACCGACATCCGCTATTATGATCGCATCATCGAGAAGTTCGGCACGCATTACCCTTATGCTGTGACCTACGGTGCCAATGCCGAGATGGCCTTCACCTATTCCGAGAAGGCGACCTATGAGCGCGAGGCGTCTGAATCCGCCAATCGCTTCGAGGGCGAGCTGGAAATGGTCAAGGGGTCTGTGTCCGGTTATGTCGGCAAGGCCATCTCTTCGGGCCGCGCGGAAAGCAGCAGCGAAGGCGAGGAGCGTTCCACCTTCCAGGCTGTGGGTGGCAACGGCTCTTGGGACCAGAATGGTTTTGCCGCCGGTGACCGCCCGGCCCCGATCCTGCTCGACCTGCGCCCGCTCGATCAGTTGCTCAATCCCATCAACTTTCCCGGTGAGCCTGAGGTCTACGAGGATGTCCGCGCAAAACTGCACAAGCGCCTGCGGGCGTACAGCGAGCTTCGCGCCGCGGGCCTCAGCAACTTGCCGATCTACGACACGACACTCGGTGGCCGTTACCACACCGAGGCCTTTCCCGACCTGGTTTTCGTGTTCGAGGAAGAGAGCTACGCCGAGAGCACCCTGACCGTTCAGACCATTGGTGGGCGGACGTTTACCGAGTGGGCCATGCTCAATCGCGGCAGGGACGTGGCGTCCATCGAGCCGGTAAAGGTTCCCCTGAAACGAACCGAAAGCGGCGACTACAAGGCGATCAATCATCTGCGTTACGAAGAATTGTACCAACAGGGGGCTGTGTCGAAACGGGATTACCGGCTGAACTCGCTTGATGGTCGCCTGCGTGGGCGGGTGCGTCTGAGCGCTCTTCCCGATGGACGGATCGTTTTCAGAAACGATGTCGGTGGCGACGCGGAAGAGCGGATCGAGCTTCGCCGCTGGACCGACGCGGAAGATGCCAAGCTTGACGCCAATAAGCTCGATGGTGCGTGGCGATCGGAAGACTGGCCGGGCTATGTCATATTGTCCGGGGAACGCGACGGCGACTTCACCTCAATCATGATCGCGACTGATGAGGGCGAGCCCGCGACACTAGCCTGCGTTCCGGCGGGGCTTGAGTCGCCCAAGGATCGTCTCGATATCGCAAACTACTCGAAGCTTGTTTTCCAGGGAACAGATCCGCTCAACGGCGAGCACCACCTCAATCCGCTTCAATGGGCGCTCAGTATCTTCTTCTTCGCCGCGCTCGATCAGGAGCCGGCTCCCGACTGGGATGAGAAGCAGATGCAGGCCAAGGAAATGCTCAACTGCCTGTTCTCGGCTGGCTCGCCTCTGGGCAGTGCGCCGATCCTTGCCGTCGATGACGATCCCGAAGCCATTCTGAGCAAAGCGCCCGCACTGCCGCGTCTCGATGTCCAGGGTGACGGGTCGCTGACGCTTAGCTTCCGCGAGCCCGTGGAACTGCAAGGTGGTCCTGAAGTCATGATGCAGGACCTCAGCGAGCCCTATTGGGAACCGGTCGGAGACACCGTTGCGCTCTCGCCGCTTCCCGCCGACGAGGCGCGCGCGCTGCGTCGCACATACAATGACACGATTGAGGCCCTGCAAGAGGCCAGGAAGCAGGCGCAAGAGGACGACACCAACTAGGG
>CAZXWB010000206.1:0-3732 GCA_964644395.1 uncultured Hyphomonadaceae bacterium
CTTCTTTCGCCTTCTCCGCTTCGAGCTGTTCCAGCCGGTCCAGTTCCTCTTCCTCCTTGCGCCGGTCGATGAGCCATTCCGGCGTGTTCTTCTTCCGGCGCAGGCGGATGCGGCGCCAGAAGCGCTTGCGGCGGGGTGCGGGCAGGGGGTCGAGATTGGTGATGAAGGCTTCCGCGCAGGCCCGCCAGCTATAGCCCTCGGCGTATTGGCGCGCCGTCTCGCGCGACAGTTCCAGCGCCTCCAGGCAGGCGGTCTTCAGGTCGTCATGGATCACACCGGCCTCGGAGCCCGGAATGATGTCCTTCGGGCCCGGCGCGTCATAGGCTGCCACGGGCGTGCCCGCCGCCATCGCCTCCAGGATGACGAGGCCGAACGTGTCGGTCAGGCTCGGGAAACAGAAGACATCGGCATTGGCGAAACAGGCGGCCAGGTCCTCGCCGAACTTCGCGCCGAGGAAGCTGACATGGGGGTGTTTCTTCTCCAGCTCCGCGCGCTGCGGGCCGTCGCCGACGACCACGATGGAGCCCGGCAGGTCGAGTTCGGCAAAGGCCTCGATGTTCTTTTCCACCGCCACCCGGCCGACATTGAGAAAGACCGGCCGGGCCAGTCCCTTGAACGGGCCGCCATCGGCGTCGCGCTTCGAGGGGTGGAAAAGCGCAGTGTCCACGCCGCGCGACCAGCTCACCACATTGTTGAACTTCCGCGCCTCCAGCTCCTCGCGCATGGAGGGCGTCGCGACCATGACCTTGCCGGAGAACTTGTGGAAGCTGCGCACAAAGCCATAGCCCCAGGACAGGGGCACCGGGAACCGCGCATTCACATATTCCGGAAAGCGCGTGTGGTAGGAGGAAGAATAGGGAAACTTGTGCTTCAGGCAGATCGACCGCATGGCCCAGCCGAGCGTGCCCTCGGTGGCAATGTGAACGGCCTCGGGCTCGAATTCGTGGAAGCGCTTCTCGATCTTGCGCTTGGCACCGATGGCCAGCTTGATCTCCGAATAGGTCGGCAGCGGCACGGTGCGAAAGCCGTCGGCGGGGCTGACCACATGGAATTCGTGGCCCATCGCCTCGCACTCCTCGATCACCCGCTTCAGCGTGCGCACCACGCCATTGACCTGCGGTTCCCAGGCATCGGTGACGAGCATGATTCGCATGATTTCGGGGTCTCCTTGCCGCCTCGCGGTGAACATGGCGGGACGCGATGACCTTGGCAATGCACCGGCCTTGAAGACTTCGCCCGGCGGGCAGATACTGGCGCCAAACGGGAGTTCTGTGCATGGCCGACACGCTTACAAGGATCAGCAGCGACACGGGGATCGATTGGGACGCGCTGGACCGGCAAAAATATGCCGACGAGGAGACGCTGGTCTCGGACCTGCTGGAGGCTTCGCCGCTCGGTGAGAGAGGACGCGCGAACGCCGTGCGCCGGGGCCGGGAAATGGTGGCCCGCGCCCGTGCCGAAGCGCGGTCCAAGGGCATGGTGGAGAGTTTCCTTGAGGAGTTCGGCCTTTCGAACCAGGAGGGCCTCTCGCTCATGTGCCTGGCCGAAGCGCTCCTGCGCGTGCCCGATGCTGAAACCCGCGACGACCTGATCGCGGAGAAGATACGGTCGGGCGACTGGAAGTCGCATATGGGCCAGTCCGACAGCTGGCTGGTGAATGCCTCGACCTGGGGACTGGTCCTTACCGGCCGCGTTCTCGGCCCGGCGCGCGAGGCGCTGAAGGGGCCGGGCCGGTTTGTCCAGGGCCTCGTGCGCGAGAGCGGCGAGCCGGTCATCCGGGCTGCGATGATGCAGGCCATGCGCATCATGGGCGAGGCCTTCGTCCTCGGACGCACGGTGGAGGATGCGCTGAAACGCGGGCGGCGCATGGTGATGGCCGGCGAGGCGGCGCACTTTTCCTTCGACATGCTGGGCGAGGGCGCCCGGACCATGGCCGACGCCGAGCGCTACTTCGAAGCCTACCGCGATGCCATCGCCGCGGTCGGCGAGGACCGGGACGAGGCGACGGCGCCGGAATTCGCCAATGGTGTTTCGGTCAAGCTTTCCGCGCTGCACCCGCGCTATGAGGCGGTGAATGAAGCGCGCGTCATGGCCGAGCTTTACCCGCGGCTGAGGACCCTGGCGGAACAGGCCGCAAGGGCCGGCATCAATCTCTGCCTCGACGCAGAGGAAGCCGACCGGCTGGTCATCTCGCTGAAACTGCTCGACCGGCTGGCACGGGAAGCCTCCCTCGGCGACTGGAGCGGGCTCGGCCTCGCGGTGCAGGCCTATCAGAAGCGCGGCCTCGACGTCATCGCGAACCTGCGCGCCCTGTCAGAGGCCTCCGGGCGGCGGCTCATGGTGCGCCTGGTCAAGGGTGCCTACTGGGACACCGAGATCAAGCACGCCCAGGTCGAGGGCCATCCCGATTTTCCCGTCTTCACCACCAAGGCCGGGACCGACCTGAATTACCTTGCCTGCGCGAAGGCGATGCTGAAGGCCTCGCCGCTGATCTATCCGCAGTTTGCCACCCACAATGCCCACACCCTGGCGGCGGTGGAGCACATGGCCGAGCGCGAGGGCGTGACGGAGTTCGAGTTCCAGCGCCTGCACGGCATGGGCGAGGCGCTCTACGGTGCCGCTGGCGCCGGCAACCGCGTGCGGGTCTATGCCCCGGTGGGCCAGCACGAGGATCTCCTGCCCTATCTGGTGCGCCGGCTGCTGGAGAATGGCGCCAATACCAGTTTCGTCCATTCCTTCCTCGATGACGATGTGCCGGTGGAGGCCGTGGTCGATGACCCGCTGGCGAAGCTCGAAGCCGGGCCGCGGCGCCACGCCCGCATCCCCAAGCCCGCCCATCTCTATGGTCAGGGCCGGCGCAATTCCGAAGGCATCGACCTCACCCTGCTGGAGGAACGCCAGCGCATCGCCGAGGCGGTGCGCTCCATGCGCAGGGAAAAGCCCATTGCCAGCGGACCGGTCATATCGGGCAAGCCCGTCACCGGCGGCGGCGACGAGATCCGCGTGCCGCATGAAACAGACACCGTTTTCGGCACCGCCCGGTCGGCCAGCGAGACCGGGATCGACAGGGCCCTCGATGCCGCGAAGGCCTTCCAGCCGGGCTGGGACGCCCTTGGCGGTGAGAAACGCGCCGAACACCTGCGCGCCATGGCCGATACGCTGGAAACCCACAGCCCCCGCCTGATCGCCCTGATGAGCCGTGAGACCGGCAAGACGCTCGCCGACGGCGTGGCGGAGGTGCGCGAGGCGGTGGATTTCCTGCGCTATTATGCGGTGCAGGCCGAAACCCGCTTTGCCGCGCCGGAGCGCCTGCCGAGTCCATCGGGCGAGACCAATCACATCTCCCTGCACGGGCGGGGCGTTTTCGCCTGCATCTCGCCCTGGAACTTTCCGCTCGCGATCTTCACCGGCCAACTTGCCGCTGCGCTCGCTGCGGGCAATTGCGTGGTGGCGAAACCGGCCGAGCAGAGCCCCATTATCGCCTTCGAGGCGGTCAGGCTCTACCAGGCCGCCGGGCTGCCGGCCGATGCGCTGCACCTCTTGCCCGGTCCCGGCGAGACGGTCGGGGCAAAGCTTGTTTCCGACGCCCGCATCTCCGGCGTGGCCTTCACCGGCGGCACGGCCACGGCTCGGCTGATCAACCGGTCGCTGGCTGAACGCGACGGGCCGATCATTCCGCTGATCGCCGAGACCGGCGGGCTGAACGCCATGTTCGTCGATACCACCGCGCTG
>CAZXWB010000207.1:0-3730 GCA_964644395.1 uncultured Hyphomonadaceae bacterium
CTGACCATCGCGATCTACTGGCAGCTCTGGTACAAGGCCGGTTATTCCGGCTGGTGGTCGCTGCTGGTGCTGATCCCCGTGGTCGGGTTTCTCTCCATCGGCATCCTCGCCTTCTCGCGCTGGCCCGTGCACGACGCGCTGACAACGGCGCGCCGGCGGCGCGACCTCGACCTGTTCGACTGAGCGGGCGCAGACGCCCTGCGGCGCTCTACCCCTTGAAGTTCTTGAACACGTCTTCGATGGAGAGGTCCTGTTCCGACTTGCCGTCGTCACCGGCCGCGTCATCATCGCCCAGGCTCTCATCAACGCTCTTCAGGCCCGGACCGTCATCCTCGATTTCCTTGCGGTCGATCATCTCCTGGCGCTTGGCGGCCGCCTTGCCGATCACCTCGTCCAGTTCGATCTGCGAACACAGGCCCAGCGTCACCGGGTCCACCGGCTTGATGTTCTGGGAATTCCAGTGCTCCTTGTTGCGCACCGCATTGATCGTGTTCTTCGTTGTGCCGATCAGCTTGGAGATCTGGCTGTCGGGTACTTCCGGGTGGTGGCGGATGAACCAGGCGATGGCATCGGGCTTGTCGGCGCGCCGGGACACCGGTGTGTAGCGCGCGCCCTTGCGCTTGGGCTGGGGAATGCCTTCGAGCTCCGATTTCTTCATCTTCAGCCGGTAGTCCGGATCGGCCTCGCCGCGGGCGATTTCCTCGCGCGTCAGTTCGCCGCCCGCAATGGGATCGACGCCGCGCATATGGGTGTGGGCCTCACCATCGGCGATGGATTTCACTTCCAGACGGTGCAGCTCGCAGAAATCGGCGACCTGGTCGAAGGTCAGGCTGGTGTTGTCGATCAGCCACACGGCGGTGGCCTGGGGCATCAGAATTTTGGCCATGGAGCTCTCCTTGGGTCTCAGGGGCGGCGCGGACGGATCGCGCCTGCCGGATACGAAAGCGCCCGGCTCTTCGGGCCGGGCGGTGAAGCTCTTCGCATGCGGGAAGTCTTACCACCGACTTACATAGGCCCGCCCGAACCGATTGAAAAGGCAGAACTTACAATTCCCTCCACGCACCGGGCGCGAGGTCTCCCAGCACATGCCCGCCCACCGACCAGCGGATCAGGCGCAGCGTGGGATGGCCGATGGCGGCTGTCATGCGACGGACCTGGCGGTTGCGGCCTTCACGCAGGGTGAGTTGTATCCAACTGTCGGGCACGGATTTGCGCACCCGGATCGGCGGGTCGCGCGGCCAGAGGTATTCCGGCTCCGCCATGGTCTCGGCCCCGGCGGGGCGGGTCGGTCCATCCTTCAGGGTAAGGCCGCCTCGCAGGGTCTCAAGCGCCGCCTCGGACGGGACGCCCTCCACCTGGACCCAATAGGTCTTCGGCTGCTTGAATTTTGGCGATGAGAGTCGCGCCTGCAGTTTTCCGTCATCGGTCAGCAGCAGGAGCCCTTCACTGTCACGGTCGAGCCGTCCGGCGGGGTAGACGCCGGGCACGGTGATGAAATCCGACAGGGTCGACCGGCTTGAACCCTCCGTTCCCCGGTCGGTGAACTGTGACAGGACCCCATAGGGCTTGTTGAACGCGATCAGCCGGGCCATCGGGCCTCGTTAGGCGACCTTCCGGTCGAAGGCCAGATCGTCCATCGCGACGGCGGCATCGGGTCCGCCCTCGGCCTGGGCCTTCAGCTTGGCGAGTTCATTCGTCACCGACACGGCCAGGATCGCTGTTTCCTGGGCGAGCGCCATGGGCGACAGATCATCCGGCAGACAGGGCAGTTCGACGCGTTCCACCCGGGTCCGGTCCGGCTCCACCTCATGCAGCACATAGACCGAGCGCGAATGGAGAAGATTGCCGATCGGCGTCTCGCCCTCCATGGACGCCTTGAAGGCGATGGCACAGGGCGCCTGGTAATGCTCGACCGCATAGACGAAGGTCACGCCGTCAAGCTCGTCGGTGCGGGCGCGGAACACTTCTCCCGCGCCGACACCGCCCTCCTCGGTGAAAACGAAACCGCGCTCGCGCAGATGATGGCCCGGCGACGCAAAATCGAGCAGTTCGAACACCCGCGCACGCGGGGCGTCGATCAGTATGTCGCCGCGAAACTCCATCGGCCTATCGTCGACCGGCGCTGCGCTGGCTTCGGCGGCAGGCGCAGGGCGCCGGCGGGCCAGCAGGTCCCGGCCCTTTTCGCGGATACGGTTGATCAGCTTGTTCATCATGACAGTGACGCGGCCTCCGCTCCGATTTCGGCATGCAGTTTCAGTTTTGCGAGCTCATTGTAGATGGCGATGGCCATGAAGGATGTCTCGTAGCCGAGTTCCTCCTCGGTCAGTTCATCGCGGAAGCGCGCCAGTTCGCGTTGCTCCACGCGGACCAGGCCGTCGCCGAGATCGTGCAGGACGAAGATCGAGCGCGTGTCCTTCACCCCGCCGAGTTTTTCCTGGTTCGAAAAGGTCGTCTTGTAGGCGATGGCGTGGGGCGCCTCATGGTGTTCGACGGTGAAGGTGAAGATCACCGTCGGCCGGTCGGGGTCGAGGCCGGTGAAGCGCTGGAAGCCCTCCGGCGTGTCTGTGATATCGACGATGCGGAAACCGCGCTCGCGTAGGGCATGGCCCTCGGCACCGAAATCGAGAAGTTCGAAGACGCGCTGCATGGGCGCTTCGATGTCCACCTCGGCGCTGAATTCGTGGACGTCGCTGACGCCGCCGCCCTCTGAGCCCGTGTCAGCGTCTGCGGCCGCCACCGCCTGCCTGCGCCTGAACAGTCTGAACATTGTCCGTGGCCTCCATCGCCGCACCTGGCACCCGGTTGAGCGCCATTTGTGAGCAATCTAGCGCATCGGGGCGAAGGCAAGGCTAAACGGCCCGCTGCGATTGAACCTGCGCACGCAAGTCTTTCTTAACCCGGGACTGGTTTGGTTAATGCCAAAGGCAGAATTGTTAGGGAAGACCCATGCTCGACCAGACCGCCGGCAAGACCATCCCCCAGATCGATGGGGACACGAAGTACAAGCGCTTCAAGGTCGATCTCTGGGCGACCGATTTCAACACGACCGAAATCGGCATCATGCGCCACACCGAGCACCGCTCGAAATCGCGCCAGTTCACCAGCGACATGGAGATCATCGGACAGGTCACCGAGGGCGGCGACCGGTCGGGTCTGATCGCCTACCGCCAGGAGCCCTGGGACGAATCCGAGGGCATGGACAGGCGCCTCGTCATCAAGCTGTTCTCGGAAACCCTGAACTGGCACGGCTCGCTGGACCTGATGACCGGTCGCTCGCTGCAACTCACATTCGGGGCCGGCGGCGTGCCCTCACCGGCCTATTCGATCAATATCGCCCGCCACGACCAGCTCGTCCAGATCGAGCGCTCCGCCATGAAACTGCCGGGCTTCCCGGAGAAGTGGAGCTTCTTCATCATGGAAGACGACGGCGCGCGCTACTACACGCTGCGCCGCTGCCGCATCGGCCTTGGTTCGGACTATGTCCTGCGCGACGTGTCGGGCAGGAAGATCGGGAAGCTGAATGGCCGGTTGGTCAATCTCGGCGGTGCCTGGATGGTCAAGCTCGCCCGGCCCCATGCCACGCCGAGGCTGGAAAACACGCTGAAGCTGTTCTGCGCCATGCTGCGTTTCAATTCCAAGGTGCGCGGCCATGTGGACCGGTTGGCCGAAGAGGTCGGCAAGGGCCGGACCGTGGCAGAGATCGACCACCAGGAAGCCGATCTCTACATGA
>CAZXWB010000208.1:0-3727 GCA_964644395.1 uncultured Hyphomonadaceae bacterium
CTGCTGACCATGCAGTTAGAGTGTACCCCATCCTCATTGTCTGACGCTACACGCGAAGAGAGCGGTGTTCATCTCGCCACTCGACAGCCCGGTGCTCTACCGTGGGGCCGGGTACTATCCGTGTGGGGAGCGCCGCTCCCCTCCACGTAGACGCATCACGCCGTATTTCGCCGCCGCGGATGATAGGAAACGGTGACCGTCGGTGTTGTTGTCGTCGGTCTGAATGATATGGTGATCGATCTAGCTTACCGCGAGCTCCGGCTTGCCGCACGCTACGCCCATCGCCTCGAACTCCGGGTAGGCCATGGTGCCTGTAGCGTCCTAAGTGAGAGTCTGGTCGATCTCGAATGCGATCTCCCGACCGGGTTTTAGCTCTCCCGAAACCTTGTTATAGCTAAGTAAACGTTCATAGGGCCAAAGATGCCGAAGCAACGGAGGCAAACGTTGAGTTTCCGTGGCCCTACGTGTCACCGAGGGATCGGCACGTAAAGTGCCGAGAATTCGAAATCCCGGCGGGTACCTCAAGGCGCCGTGTCCCGTGCCCGGATCTCCCGTGGATGGATGGGTTGCCTATTTGACGGAGCCGCCGGGCCCGCGAATACGCTCCGCGATGGCCGCCACGATTCTTCGCGCGACCTCCAGCTTGCTCGACAATGGGATATGCTCTTCCGTTCCGTCACGGGCGAGGAGGTGCATCTCGTTTGTATCGGACTCGAAGCCGACGCCGTCATGGCTCACGTCGTTGACGGCGATGAGGTCGGCGCCCGCCATCTTCGCGCGTTCGCGGGCATCGGCTACAAGCTCTTCCTTACTAAGATCGTGCTGCGCGCGGAACGCGACGAGAAATACGTTCGGAAAGTCGCGCTTAATGCCGTCGATGATCTTGGGAGTGGGCTCAAGCTCGAGCACTAGCCGATTTCGGTCGTGGGTCGAGATCTTCTCCTTCCGGCCGACGACCGGACGCCAGTCTCCCACCGCCGCGGCGGCGACGACCACGTCGCAGCCGGGGTCGGCTCCCAGCTCTTCGCGAACGGCACTCTGCATCTTCTCTGCGGTTTCGGCGCGAATGACCTTCGCAGCCGGTGGGGGAGCTGCGGTTCCCTTGCCGTAGATCACGGTTACCGCGGCGCCCGCTTCGATCGCGGCCGCGGCGAGCGCCATGCCCATCTTTCCGGTGCTGTTGTTCGTGATGACGCGGATAGGATCTATGTACTCAACCGTCCGACCGGCCGTGATCAGAACGCGCTGGCCCTCCAGACCGCCGCGACGCGGCTGCGGACGAGATCCCGAGACCGTCGCAAGGGTCCGGACCACCGCGGCCAGGATCTCCTCATTCGACGCGATCTTCGCCTTTCCTTCTTCGATCCGCGGCATGACCACCTCGATACCGATTTCCCGCAGCGTTTCAAGGTTCCGACCTACGATCGGATGGCGGTACATCGGTTCATGCATCGCCGGCACTACTACTACCGGCAGGCCCTCGCCGATAGCAGTTGTCACGAAAGTCGTCACCGGTCCGTCGTCGATTCCTGCGGCGATCTTGCCGATCGTGTTCGCCGTTGTAGGCGCGATGAGGAGAAGATCGGCGCGACCTGGGACGTTTCCGGCATGCAAGACATGCTCGATATCACCTGTGAGCGCCGTCACCGGCCTGAGACCGGTGGCCCAATGCATTAATGGCGCTCCAATCAGTCGGGTTGCCTCGGCGGACATGACCGGCACGACTTCAGCGCCATGTCGCATCAACAGGCGTGCGAGCTCCGGCGCCCGTGCAACCGCGACGCTGCCGCACATCGCGAGCACAATTCGCCTCTCTCCGAGATCGTCGCCGAGGGCACCGATGATGTCCGTTGACGGATGGGGTTCGCTCACTCCCTGATGATACTGCATGCGCCGCAATGCCTGCAATTAAAAGTTTTTGATCCGGGGGTTTGCCGGATCGCCTACCTTGAGGTACCCTCCGGAAGGAGGTTTTATGACAGGAGACAATCGCTTGTCCGTTCGTCTAATGGTCGAGGAGAACACAGGATTAATCCGGCAGGGAATCGACACGCTATCCGTGCTCGACCCGAAGCTGTACCGCTCGCCCGGTGATGTACCGCTCTCAAGCAGCGTCGGCAAGCATTTCCGCCACGTCCTCGACTTCTACGACAGGTTGCTGGACGGCTACAGTACGGTCGTCGACTACGACGCCCGCGGCCGAGATCCCCGGGTGGAAACCGATCCGGAATACGCCGCATCCGTCGCGCGGCGGACCTGCGCAGGCCTTAATGCGCTTGCTGCGACCTTCGGGTCGGCGCCGGGCCCAACGCCTGTCGTCGTTCGCACGGAGATCCATAGTGACGATGGCTCGGCCGTCGAGGTGAATTCGACGATCGAGCGCGAGCTCTCCGCGCTGTCAAGTCATACCGTCCATCACTATGCAATCATCGCGCTGGTGTTGCGGCTTTGCGGATGGACCGTGGGGGAGAAATTCGGCGTAGCGCCGTCCACCCTGAGGTATCTGGCGCAAAAGGGCGGCTGATGTGCACGGTAACCTGGATAGCCCGCGCCGGGGGGTACGAGGTCTTCATGAACCGGGACGAGTTGCACACCCGGGGAGAGGCCTTTCTCCCGGATGAGATCACTTCGGAGGTACGCAGTCCGGTTCGCCGAATTGCCCCGGTGGACCGCGATGCCGGGGGATCCTGGATTGCCGTCAACGAATACGGACTCTCTGTCTGCTTGCTCAACCATTACCCGGCTGAGTCCTCCGAGTTTTCCCCTGAGGAGGACCGCGCGTTCGAGAGCCGGGGCAAGCTGGTTTTGGAGCTCTCGGTAGCCCGAAGCTCAGACGAGGCGGCCCGGCTGCTGAATCGCCGGGATCTCGCGAGGTATCGGCCGTTCACTCTGCTACTGTTCGACCCGGAGGGACCGCCGCGGCTGCGGCGCTGGGACGGGACGGGGGAGATCGTAAGCTCGAATGGTCCTGCTCCGCCTGTCTCCTCTTCGTCGTACGATAGCGCCGCGGTCGTCTCCGCACGTAGGGAAACTTACCAAAGGATAGTCGGCGGGAGGCCGGACCCCGATCGGCTGACCCGGTACCACCGCAGCCATATTCCGGACCGCGGTCCCTATTCGGTCTGCATGCACCGGGAGGACGGAGGGACGAAGAGCCTCACAAGAGTGGTGGTGACTCCTACAGAGGTTACGACGCACTACCACGCAGGTCCGCCGTGCGAGGTTGCTGCGGCCGTCGTCCGAAGTCTCCGCCGTGCCGGCCGGTAAACGGGCTTCGGTTCGCCGCCTTCGGTTAGGCGAGACTTGCCGATGGAGCCGGAAAAGGTTGACTCGTGGGCGACCGCATTAAACCGAAACCTTGGAACATGGCGACAACTATCCTGAAAGAGGCTCCTCCCCGCGGTAGATAGTCCATTTGGGTCATAGCGGAAGGGCGCTCCCGATAGGATGTTAGCACCGACGAATAGCAGCATTCGAAGGCAGCGCTTCCTACGGAACGTTCAGACGGGCTTCGTCCTTCCGGTGATGGGTGCTTTGGTCGTGGTCGTAGGATTCGCCTTTCTCGGCGCTTCGGGGTTGGCGATTGTCTTAGGCGGCAGCTTTCTTTTCCTTCTTGCTCTCGGGGGTCAGGAGGTTCGGGTCGATACTTCCCAGGCCCGGCGTCTCCGAGGTGCCGGAAGTCGAAGCCACGGCCGGCCGTCACGCGACCACTCGTCGGGCGTCACTA
>CAZXWB010000209.1:0-3717 GCA_964644395.1 uncultured Hyphomonadaceae bacterium
CAGGCGTCATGCCCTTGACCGTACCGTAGGTGCCCACCGGCATGAACGCCGGCGTCTCGACCCGGCCACGCGGAAGTTCGAGCCGGCCGCGCCGGGCAGCCGCGCTTGGTGCCAGCAATTCGAAGTTCATGCGTGGGAAATCAGTATTTTTTGCCGCAGGTTATTATGCCTTGTTTGAACGACTGGTCGTTTAGTAAAAGGCGACGGGTTCCGTTTCCCGCGGTCAAGGTCAAAGGCCTTGCCGAGGGCCGCGCAGGGTTTGGTCGTTTGGTCGGTGCCGGGTTCCGGCGTAGGGGCTTCCAACCCCGACTGGCAGCCCTCATCGGTTCAGGATGCGCTTCCCACAAGCAGCCAACCAGCCAGCCAACAACCAACCAACGAACCAACGAACCAACGGTATAACGAACCAAACTGGCATACTGCAGCCATGCTGACCGACCTCCACTGCCACATGCTGCCGGGCATCGACGACGGTTCCCGGAAAATGGAGCAGTCGCTGGCCATGGCGCGCATTGCCGTGGCCGACGGCATCTCGACCACGGTGGTCACGCCGCACCATCTAAACGGCGTGTATTCCAACCCAGCGCAAAGTATCCGGTCCGGCATCGAGCAGCTTAACGAGGCACTGCAGAAAGCCGGCATCGGGCTTAACATCCTGCCCGGATGCGAACTTCACCTGACGCCCGAATTACCGGGCGAACTGGATCGCGGAACCGCATTGACGATCGCCAACCAGGGCAAGGCCACACTGGTGGAACTGCCGGTGCACACCGTGCCAATGGGCGCCGAGCACCTGCTGGAGCAATTACTGGTCATGGGCCTGACGCCGGTCATAGCTCATCCGGAACGCAACAGCGAGCTGCGCCGCAAGCCCGAAAGACTGGGCGAATGGGTGAAGATGGGCTGCCTGGGACAGGTTACGGTGCAATCATGCACAGGACGTTTCGGCGAGGCAGTGCAGCAGTCGGCGAAGGTCATGTTGAAACGGGGCTATATTCACGTGGCCGCATCGGACGCCCACCGCGACCGCCGGCGCATCCCCCAGCTGACGCCGGCGCGTGAACCCATTTCGAAATGGACCAGCGCCGAGGCGGCAAGGCTGATCATCGAGACCTATCCCACCGACCTGGCCGCCGGACGTCAGCCGGATCTCGCGCTGCTGCAACGTGCGCTGCCGGAACCGCAAAGGAAATCGTGGCTGCGGCGGATGTTCGGGGGTTGAGAAAACGCGATTTCCGAAAACCGGGGTTGTTATTCCTGCTGAAAACTGACCCCCTCTTGCCATAACCCCCTAAACACTGAACCAACGCATTCTGCGCGCTAACCCCCCTCCGACTATCACACCCCCCCCCGCCCCAAACACATTCATCCCAAGATCATAAAAGCTGAACGCTCGCACCGGAACCGCTATCTGCAGCAACTCCACCCCGGTACCGAGCGCAACAGTAAGCATGAACGCCAGCAAAAATCCACGCCGGGAGGTGCCGAGCGCCAATGCCATCAGCGCGCCTGTCAACGCATATGCCAGGAAATGCGACATCCCAGACGGCATCCCGGGCGGCCAGTGCGTCATGCCGGAAACCAGCGAACCCACAACGATCGCGGCGACAGTCAACACTAGCACCATCCATATCAGAACCCGCATCAAGAACCCCTTTGCACAAAGTGCTACAAGCTACCAAGATCTGTGTAATCTGTAGACTAATGGTTTTGGTTTTGGCTTGGCTGAATCATCTACCTGATCAGGAACCGGAAAACTGAAAACTAGAAACGCGGATTCCGATGCCACCTCCAGGCCGATCCGATTATCTCTTCCAGATCGGCAATCTCCGCCCGCCACCCCAGATTCGCAGCCGCAAGGCTACTGCTGGCCACCAGCACCGCTGGATCCCCCAGCCGCCGATCGACAAAATCGTACGGCACCTCCGATCCGACCACCCGGCCGGATGCCTCGATGACCTCTAACACTGAAAATCCCTGCCCGCTGCCGAGGTTGAACGCATGGGAACCTTTCTCCCGACCCATGAATTCCAGTGCAGCCAGATGCGCGCGAGCCAGATCATCGACGTGGATATAGTCGCGGATGCAGGTGCCGTCTCTCGTATCGTAGTCGTCTCCGAACACCTTCAGCCTCCGTCCGCTTCCGGCCGCGGCCTTGAGCACATTGGGAATCAGATGCGTTTCCGGATCGTGCGATTCGCCTATGCCGCCGGCCATCGAGGCACCTGCGGCGTTGAAGTATCGCAGGCTCACCGCCCGCAGCCCGGACGCCGCGCACACATCCGCCAGCAGCCGCTCGACCATCAGCTTGCTCCGGCCATACGGGTTTACAGGCGCGGTCGGATGCGATTCGTCGATGAATTCCGAAACCGGCTCGCCGAAGATCGCGGCGGTCGACGAGAACACCAGCTTTTCTACGCTGTGGCGCTGCATAGCCTGCAGGAGCGAAATCGTGCCGGAAACGTTGTTGTCGTAATACTCCAGTGGCCGTTCCACCGACTCGCCGACCAGCGACTTCGCACAGAAATGCATCACCGCGGCGAACTGGAAATCGCCAAACAAGGTATCCAGTGCGCGGCTATCGCGCACGTCGCCTTCCACCAGGCGGTTACCATTTACGGCCTCCCGATGCCCGGTCGACAGATCATCGAACACCACCACCTCGAAGCCCCGCTCGACCAGCAACCGAACCATGTGGCTGCCGATGTACCCGGCGCCACCGCAGACCAGAATTCTTTCGCTCATTGCCTCAGCCTAAACGAAAAAGACGGCCCGAGGCCGCCGGCGTTTGGTTGGTTGTTTCAGACATCGTAAGCTTCCCGAATCTTTTCGAAGGAACCTGCCCTGCAGGCAGTTTTCCGGGGCCGAGTAAACCGTCGCAAGCAGGGCCCGCTCTCTCGACAACCGGAAGCCTAAAACCAGAGGCCATCCCCCAGCGACGAAATTCGATTGACTGACCGATGCCGAGATCCGTTTCCCCTTTTCCTTGTTCCTTGCTTCTTTAACCTGCTTCCTTCATCTCACAAACCACCGCACAAAAACCCCATCACCACGCCGCCCTAAGCCCCCACCGCGCTAGCACCGGCGTCGATCCACAAAAACGTACGATTCGGAATCGGAATTTGCACCAGTTCGATCATAAGACCAAAAATTGCCAATCCGCCGGCCGCCCATCCGGCGCGCCGCCAGTCCGGCTCAAGCGCCAGCACCAGGAAACAAGCGAGCAGGCTGAACGCGAGCAGATGTTTGAGAGGCGGTGAGATCGCGCGGGGGAGCAGCACGATGCCACCGGGAAGCGAAATACGCCCCTCCGGCATCAGCGTCATGCCGCCCGGCAGCAGCGAACCGACCACCAAAGCCGACAAGACGACGACGACCGCACTCCATCGAGCCACCGATGCGGGCGACGTAGCCTTCGGCACTGAGGGCTTCATGCCCGGATTGTACCGGCCGAATCGTCGCACGAGACCATCCGTCTTGCCCCTGGAAGAGTCGTCGCCATCGCTCACGTCCAGCCTCGAAGGCTATAAACCCAATGCCCGACATATTCGTGAACTGCCCGCGTACTGCGCCCCAGTCCTGAAACGCTGGGCAATATGCGCCTGAGGGTGAACGGCAGCTTCTCAGTGGTCGAGAAATCCGTCGCCACCGGTATCACCTCGGCCTGCACACCGGAAAAGGCCGCCAGCGATCGCCGCATATGGCTCGCCGAGGTCA
>CAZXWB010000210.1:0-3702 GCA_964644395.1 uncultured Hyphomonadaceae bacterium
GCCAGACCTCGCGGGCGAGCCTGGCGTCGCGATTGTTGAAACTGTCGAGCACGTCGCGCAGCTGCAGCGAGACCGCCTTGCCCATGCGCTCCACGCCGCTTAGCGCAGAGAGCTCGCGGGAGCGGTCCATGGCGCGCCCGCGGCGGGCGATGTTCTTGGCAAGGTCGCCGATGCGTTCCAGGTCGGCGGCCATTTTCAGCGCGGCGAAGACCAGGCGCAGGTCCGGGCCCACGGGCTGGCGCAGGGCAAACAGGCGCAGGATGCGCCGCTCCACCGATTCATGGTGGCGGTCGACCTCGTCATCGCGGCTCGCCACCTCGTCGCAGAGCGCAATGTCGCCCGTGGTGAGCCCCCGGCAGGCATCGGCCACCATGGACTCGCCAATCCCGCCCATGCGGCGCAGATCGTCGGTGACGTCGTCAAGTTCTTCCGTGTACGAACGGACTATGTGGTTGTGCATGAAACCTCCAGACACTTTACATATAGGTGGAGTCGGGCGGTTTTGGGAGTGGCGGTCTGGTAACGGTTACCGGCAGGCTGCTTCGAGGCTTCGCTGGCGCGGAGCACCTCAGCATGAGGAGTTTCCTGGGGCAAAGATCACCATACGTAACCCCTCACCCTGAGGCGCCCTGCGCCAGCAGGGCCTCGAAGGGTCTTTGCCAAGTCGCACCATGCTTCGAGGCTCCGCTGGCGCGGAGCACCTCAGCATGAGGAGTTTCCTGGGGCAGACATCGCAACACGCACACCCTCACCCTGAGGCACTTGCCGCAGGCAAGCCTCGAAGGGTCCCGTGCGGCCTGTCACGCTGCTTCGAGGCCTCGCTGACGCGGAGCACCTGGAGCCATGAGGGCGTTCTTCACCCCTACCCGAACCGGCCGGTAATATAGTCCTGCGTACGCTGGTCGCGGGGGTTGGTGAAGATCTGTTCGGTGTCGCCGAACTCGACGAGCTTGCCCAGATGGAAGAAGGCGGTCTTCTGGCTGACGCGCGCGGCCTGGGCCATGGAGTGGGTGACGATGACGATGCAGTAATTCTGCTTCAGCTCGTCGATCAGCTCCTCGATCTTGGCGGTCGCGATGGGATCGAGGGCGGAGCAGGGCTCGTCCATCAGGATGATCTCCGGGCTCACGGAGATCGCGCGGGCAATGACGAGGCGCTGCTGCTGGCCGCCCGACAGGCTCGTGCCCGGCTGGTCGAGCCGGTCCTTGGCCTCCAGCCAGAGGCCCGCGCGCTCCAGCGCGTTCTGCACGATCTGGTCAAGCTCGTCGCGGTTCGAGGCCAGCCCGTGGATGCGCGGGCCGTAGGCGACATTGTCATAGATCGATTTCGGGAAGGGGTTCGGTTTCTGGAACACCATGCCGACGCGGGCGCGCAGGACCACCGGGTCGATCCTCGGATCGTTGATGTCCTCGCCGTCAATGTCGATCACGCCGTCGACGCGGGCAATATCGATCGTGTCGTTCATCCGGTTGATGCAGCGCAGGAAGGTGGACTTGCCGCAGCCCGACGGGCCGATGAAGCTCGTCACCGCCCGGTCCTCGATGTTCATGGAGATGTCGAATATCGCCTGCTTGTCGCCGTAGAACAGGTCGACATGCTCGGTGCGCACCTTGGCGGCATTGCCGGCGGGCGGCGGGGCGGTGACCTCCGGGGCGGCGGACATATCATTCATTCTACCATCTCCGTTCAAACCGGCGGCGCAGGAACACAGCCAGGGCATTCATCGCAATCATGAAGAGCAGGAGCACAACGATCGCGGCGGCCGTCATGGGCTCCCAGGCGCGCTCGGCCCCGGTGGACCATTTGTAGATCAGCACCGGCAGGGCGGTGGCTTCGTCGGTGGGACCCGTGGGCACCTCGGCGACGAAGGCGACCATTCCGATGAGCAGGAGCGGTGCGGTCTCGCCCACGGCGCGGGCCAGGCCGATGATCGCCCCGGTCATCATGCCGGGCGCGGCCAGCGGCAGGACATGGTGGAAGACCGACTGGGTCTTTGATGCGCCGAGCGCCAGGGCGGCGTCGCGGATCGAGGGCGGCACGGCCTTCAGGGCGGCGCGCGAGGCGATGATGACGGTGGGCAGCGTGAGCAGCGCCAGCACCAGTCCGCCGACAATCGGTGCCCCGCGCGGGAAGCCGAAGAAGCTCAGGAACACGGCTGCGCCCAGCAGGCCGAACACGATGGACGGCACGGCGGCGAGATTGTTGATGTTGATCTCTATGAAACTCGTGAGCCGGTTCTTCGGTGCGTATTCCTCGAGATAGATGGCCGCGGCAATGCCCACCGGCAGGGCGAGCAGCGCGGTGACCAGCATGGTGAAGAGCGAACCGACAATGGCAGCCAGCGCGCCGGCAATCTCGGGGTAGGTGCTGTCGGCACGCGTCAGCAGCGCCCCGTTGAAGCGTTTCACGATGCGGCCCTCATCCTTCAGGGCGCGGGTCCAGGCGATCTGCTGGTCAGTGACATTGCGACTGGCCTCGGGCTGCATGACCAGGAAGGCGCGCGCCGCCTCGCCCTCGAAATTGCCACGCAGATTGGGCGTGCCGACCAGGACACGGCCCTCGGCACGGTCGGCGGAGAGTGTCTCCACTTTGACATAGTGCTCACCGGTGCGAACCATCAGACTGGGCAGTGACGCGTCAAGGGTCTCCCGCGCCGCAGAGGCACTGGCCCGTTCGCGCAGGGCAGCGATGCTGGCTTCCAGCTCGGCGATCTCGGCTTCGGCGGCATCCAGGCTTGACACCAGTTCCGCCTGAGCGCCTTCCGCCGCGATCCGGTCGCGCAGGCCCGCTGCACGCCGTTCGACATCCTCGAGCTGGTCGGCCTGGCCATCGGCGATGCGCGTCAGTGCGTCCTTCACCTCCGCCAGCACGGGCGCGAAATCACCCTCGATCGTCGCAGCACCGCGCTGGAACACGGCCTCGACCGGGCCGAGCCGGAAATCCTGCTCCGCCGTGAGGCGGCCCTTCAGATAGAGGTCGAGGTCATCATTCAGCGCCGTGGTGAAACGGGTCTCGGTTCCCAGAAATTCGGTATTTTCCGCGGTGCGCCGCGCAATGGGAATGACCGCCAGGCGCGTGACAAGGGAGCCGACGGCGAGGCGGTCGGCGTCGGTCTCCACCGAATGGGGGAAGCTCGTCGCCAGGTCCCGCCGTACGGTCTCATAGAAGCCCTGGACATTCTCCGCGATCAGTTCCGGGTCATCGGTGCCATCGGGCGCGAGGCGGCTGGCATCGAGCACGGTCTCGAAGCTTACATAATGTTTCTGGAAGGCCGAGAAGGCCTGCACGCCGATGGACACCACCAGGACCACAAGCATGAACGCAGCAAAGCTGACCGCGGCCATGCCATAGAGGCGAAAGCGGCGCTCGGCGGCGTGGCGCTTCTTCAGGCGAGCTTCCACCGCCTCCCGGATGCCCGGGTGCGCCGATGGGTTGACGGTGGTCTTGTTCGCGTCAGTCATATCTTTCCCTGAAGCGCGCCACCACGCGGATCGCGATGAGGTTGAACAAGAGGGTCACGAGGAAGAGCACGAAACCGAGCGCGAAGGCCGACAGGACCTTGGGCGAGCCATATTCACTGTCGCCGGTGAGCAGGGCGACAATGGTGGCAGTGATGGTGGTGATGTCCGAGGTGACGTCCGGCGTGATCTGGGCGCGCTGGCCGGCCGCCATCACCACGATCATGGTCTCGCCGATGGCGCG
>CAZXWB010000211.1:0-3688 GCA_964644395.1 uncultured Hyphomonadaceae bacterium
CATGAAGGCGGGCATGTACGGCGTGACGAGCGAGTATGGCGGAACCGCACGGCGCGCCGGGGATATCGGCTTCGAGGGCATCCGCATGGCCGGCAAGACCGGTACCGCCCAGGTGCGCCGCATCACGAAGGAGGAGCGCGCCACCGGCGTGCGCGCCAATGAGGATCTGGAACGCCGCCTGCGCGACCACGCCCTGTTTGTCGGCTACGCACCCCATGACAATCCGCGCTACGCCGTGGCCGTCGTCGTTGAGCATGGTGGTGGCGGTTCGCGCGCCGCTGCGCCCGTGGCACGCGACATCATGCGCGAGGCATTCGTGCGCGATTCCGGGCGTTCGCCCGTGCTGACGACGGCGGCGGTGGATACCGGCCAGGGAGAGCCGGGATGAGCGTGCTGGGCCGCACCGGGCGGGAAGGCGGCCTGCGCGTCGGTGCCGGCGCCACGGGCGGGCCCACCCACAACGCCAATTCCATTGCGGCGAAGCTCAACCGCGTGCCCTGGTTCAGCTTCTTCACCCTGTTCGCCCTGGCCGCTATCGGCGTGATGGTGCTTTACTCCTCCACGCTCAACGATCCGACCAATTCCGAACTGCCCATCAAGCATGCCCAGCGCTTCTTGCCGGTGGCCATCGCCGCCATCGTTCTTGCGCTGGTGCCGCTGAAGATCTGGGCGGTGGTGGCCTTTCCAGCCTATATCGGCGCGCTCCTCTTGCTGGTGGCGACGGCGTTCTTCGGCGTGACCGGCGGTGGTGCGGAGCGTTGGCTGGAACTCGGCCCACTGCGGGTCCAGCCCTCGGAATTCATGAAACTCTCCCTGACCCTGGCGCTGGCACGCTATTATCACTGGGCCCTGCTGCGCCGGGAGCGTTCCCGTACCCAGGCGACCCGTCGCAGCGCGAAGAAGTCCCTCATGCGGACGCTTTTCCTGCGTCCCTTCCTCGACCTCGGCATACACATCCCCGCCATACTGCTGATCACGGTGCCCGCGGCGCTGGTCCTGATGCAGCCCGACCTCGGCACCGCGCTCATCCTGCTGGCGACGGGCTTTGCCATCATGGTGTTTGCCGGCTTCAATCTCCTGATCATCGCCTTCGCCATTCTGGCGCAGATGGTTGCGGTTTTCGTCGTGCCGGTCTTCCTGCACCCGGACGTGCGCGAGGAGCCGGCGGCGAAAATGGGTTTCGGCTCGCTGGCCTATTACTATGTGCTTGAGGACTACCAGCGCGCCCGAGTCGACAGCATGCTCGACCCTGCCAGTGATCCGCTGGGCGCAGGCTACCAGGCCGAGCAGGCGCGCATCGCCATCGGTTCCGGCGGCTGGGACGGCAAGGGCTATCTCGGCGGCACGCAGAGCCATCTCGACTACATCCCGGAACAGCACACCGACTTCATCTTCACGGCGCTGGCGGAGGAGTTCGGTTTCCTCGGCGCAAGCCTTTTCCTGCTGGCCTGGGCGGTACTGCTCGGCAACGGGCTTTGGATCGCCAATGGCTGCCGGTCTCTCTTCGGCAAGTTCGCCGCTGGCGGTGCGGTGGTGACGGTGGCCTTCTATGTCGCCTTCAATATCGGCATGGTGCTGTCGCTCCTGCCCGTCGTGGGCGTGCCGCTGCCGCTCATCTCCTATGGCGGCACGGCCATGCTGACGCTGATGGCGTGCTTCGGCCTCGTCATGGCGGTGAAGGTCCACCGGGACGAGACGGTGAACTGAGCACGGGTCCGGGGGCGGGCTGAGGGTTCGGCGGACAAGCGCGATCGATTTTGAACCGTCATCCCGGAAAGTGCGCCAGCACTTGTCGGGGACCCATGCAGCATATCGAACGCTGCGAAATGGGTCCCGGCTCTCCGCTGCGCTGCGGCCGGGATGACAGGTGAAAAGACGTCTGTCGCGGTCGGGGCGGAGCGCTGAGACGCCGCGCATCACAAAGGCAGTAGGGCAAGTTCATCCGGTGTTCACCGGGTAACCGGGCATGATCTTGCCGGAGCCGCAAATTCATTGACCTTGGCAACCCCGTCGTTAGTTTCGGCGCGTTCTGGGAGGATCAAGATGCAGGAAATTTCGCGCAAGACAGACAGTTGGGGCTCGCGCTTCGGCTTCATCATGGCGGCCGTGGGCTCCTCGGTCGGTCTCGGCAATTTCTGGCGGTTCCCCTACACCGCCGGGGAGAATGGCGGTGGCGCCTTCATCATCATCTACCTGCTCTGCGTGCTGCTCGTCGGCCTGCCGCTCCTGATGGCGGAATACTCGCTCGGCCGGAAATCGGGCATGAGCGCCATTGAGGGCATCCAGTCGCTCTCCCGGGCGGAGGGCAAGTCCCAGAACTGGGGCATTGTCGGCTGGGTCGGCTCGCTGACGGCCTTCTTTATCCTGACCTTCTACATGGTGATCTCGGTCTGGCTGCTGGCCTATCTCTTCCAGGCGATCGGCGGGAATTTCTCCGGCATGGCGCCGGATGCCGCCGTGCTGCAGGACAATATCGGCCAGCCCTTTGCCAGTATTGCGAGCCAGCTCTCGACCCTGCCGGCCGATGCCATGTGTGGTTTCATCCAGGACGGCACGATTGTCCGTGTCCCCGATGCCGAAGGGCAGCTGCGCGACATCGTCGCCGGGGACGTTTCGGGCTGCGTGTTCGCCGCGACCGTGGGACAGGGGACCGATCCGCTGCAGTCGCGCTGGTTCATCATCGGCCTGCTGGCGCTCTATATCGGAGCGAACATCCTCGTGGTCGGGCGGGGCATTCATGGCGGCATTGAGCGGGCGGCCTCGATCCTGATGCCGGCCTTCTTCATCATGCTGATCATTGTGCTGGTCTTCTCCATCACCCAGGGCGACTATGCCCGCACCGCCGCCTTCATCTTCGAACCGCAATGGGACGAGGTCGGCTTCGGCACCTTCCTCTCCGCCCTGGGCCAGGCCTTCTTCTCCATCGGCGTGGGCGTCGGGCTGATGATCACCTATGGCGCCTATCTCTCCGCCGACACCCATATCCCGCGCTCCTCCGCGCTGATCGCCGGTACCGACACCTTCGTTGCCCTGATCGCGGGCTTTGCCATCTTCCCCATCGTGTTCAGCGCCGGTCTGGACCCGGCATCGGGGCCGAGCCTGTTCTTCATCTCCATGCCGGTGGCCTTTGGTGGCATTGATGGCGGGGTGATCTTCGCCACCATCTTCTTCGCGCTCGCCCTGTTCGCGGCCTTCACCTCGTCGATCTCGCTGCTCGAGGTCGGTGTGTCATGGTTTGAGGAACGCCACGGCGTGACGCGTTTCGGTGCGGCGGCCGGCATCGGCTTTGTCCTGTTCATGATCGGCGCGGCCTACGCCTTCTCGCTCGATTATCTCGACTTCATGGACTTCATGACCGAGGGCCTGCTGCTGCCGCTCGGGGCGTTGCTCATGTCGATCTTTGCGGGGTGGATCATCTCCTCGCAGATGGTGGTCAGCGAGCTCGGCGACGACAAGGTCATGCGCGCCTGGCGCTTCCTGATCCGCTGGTTCGTGCCCTTCTTTGTCGGCTTCGTCCTGTTCTTCGGCTTCCTCGACAAGATACAGGACCTCTACAATGTCCAGCTGCCGGGCTTCCTCGAGCCGCTGCTGGGGCCGAACCAGGGCGTCTGAGGTCAGCCCTGAGATGCAAACAGGCCGCCGGAGCGTTCCGGCGGCCTTGTCTGTTTCCGGCAGACGTGTCGCTCAG
>CAZXWB010000212.1:0-3656 GCA_964644395.1 uncultured Hyphomonadaceae bacterium
CCTACTCCCCGATCTCCCCCAGCCGCGCATCGGCTTCAGCCACGAGCATGATCGCCGTGTCCACGGCTGCCAGATAGAAATCCTGGTCGATCTTGTCGAAATCATCGGTGGGCTGGTGATAGTCGGGATGGTCCTCGACGCCGAGATAGATGAAAGGGATGGCGCGCTCATGGAAGACGCGGTGGTCTGACAGGCGCGTCCAGTCATCCTGGCCTTCAATGTCGGGACGGTCGAAACCCATCTGCAGCGAGACGGGCTCCGGTGCGGCCTCGGCGACGCTTTCGACGATGGGTTTCAGGCTCGGCGTGTGGAAAGTGCCGGCCGCCCAGAGGATGCCATTGTCGCCGCGCGAGACCATGTCGAGATTAACGTTGAGCGCCATGCGTTCCACCGGCACGGGCGGGTCGGACATGAAGCTGATGGCGCCCCCAAAGCCCTGCTCCTCGGCATCGAAGGCAATGAAGTACATGTCATGCTCGGGCTGGTTGCGCATGAAATTCTCCGCCACCGCCAGCATGGCCGCAACGCCGGAGGCATTGTCATCGGCGCCGTTATAGATCTCGCCGTCCCGCACGCCGAGATGATCATAGTGCGCGGTGATGACGATCACGTCGGAGCTCGCCCCCTTGCCGCGGATGAAGCCCATGATGTTCACACCCGCCGGAAAGCCGCGCTCGGCGAAAGTGTTGGCATCGAAGGGGTGGAACCAGTCGCCGCCCACCTTGCGCAGGCCAATCCGGTCCATGCGCTCGGCAATGAGTTCGCGCGCACGCGTGTTGCCGACACTGCCCGTGGCGCGCCCCTCCAGCTCATCGCTGGACAGGGCCTTGACCAGGCCAAGCGTCGGACCGGGGCGGAAATACTCGGTGTCATAGGTCTCGTGGCCGCCACGGCTCGACACGATCGTCGCAACGGTCAGCACCGCCGCCGCCACCAGAATGCCGATCAGCCATTTCCACATGCCCATCGAGTCCTTGTCCTGCTTGCCTCGGGCGTTCAGGAATGCATCTCTTGCCCGTAGCTCACAAGAGGAGAAATGCCCATGGCCATGGATCGCGACACGCTGATGGCGCACCTGACGGAGGCCTTTCCCGACGCCGAGATCACGCTGACCGACCTTGCCGGCGACAATGACCACTGGCAGGCGGAAATCATCTCCCACCATTTCGATGGTGTGCCCAAGGTGAAGCAGCACCAGATGGTCTATGCCGCACTCAAGGGAAAGATGGGCGGAGAGCTCCACGCCCTCGCGCTGAAGACACGTGCCCCCGGCTGACATCTTCTGGCGCAGCGAGGACCAGCTGCCGCTCGCCTTCGGTGTCAGCGGCCCGCTCGGCACGCAGCTCATGGGCGAGGGCGCGGTGGCGGGCATCATCCGCCGGGCCTTTGAAGAAGGGGTCGGCTGGTTCGACACCGCGCCGGCCTATGGCGCGGGCCTGGCAGAAACCCGTCTCGGCCGGGCCATCGCCGGACTGGAAGGCGCGAAGGTTGCCACAAAGGTGGGCGTCTCGGCTTCGGGGCTTGCGAAACGTACGCGCGACTTCAGTCCCGACGCCGTGGAGCGCAGCCTCGATGCCTCGCTCGCGCGGCTGGATCGGGGCGCAGTGGAGCTTCTCTGGCTGCACGGCCCGGCGCCGCATGAGTTGAGCGACGATCTGCTCATGCGGCTCGACCGGATGTGCAGCGACGGCCGCTTCCGCGCCCTCGGCCTGGCCACGCGTCCCGTCGCGCTGGCGGGATCGCTCGAACGGACCGGTTTCGACGCCATCATGCTGCCCTGCCATGCGGGCCTGAACGAGGAGGGATTGCAGGCGCTGGCGCAGGCCCGTGAGCAGTCGGCCGTGCTGTTCGGGATCGAAGCGCTTGCCCCTGCACGCCTTTCGCACTCGCCGCTCGCGGGCACGGGCGGGCTCTGGCGGACGCTCAAGGCGCTGCGCCATCGGCCGCAGCCCCCTGCGCACAACCCGCTCAGCGTGCCTGACTGTCTCGAATGGGCCCTTCGGGCGGTCGGGCCCGGCCATGTCACGACGACAACCACCCGCCCCGCCCATCTCGCCGAAACCGTCGCGATCACGCGGGCGTGGCTTGCAAGGACGGGGTCGGATCGCTAGCTCTTGGAGGAAATCCGAGGAGGCTTGCCCAATGTCCGATGAGATCCAGTCCGCAATCGAAAAGATGGTGAAGGAGAATGACGTCGTGCTGTTCATGAAGGGCACGCCGGATTTCCCGCAATGCGGATTCTCCTCCACCGTCGCCCAGATCCTCGGCGTCGTCGGCGTGGATTATGGTGCGTTCAACGTGCTGGAAAATCAGGACGTGCGCGAAGGCATCAAGACCTATTCCGACTGGCCGACCATTCCGCAGCTCTATGTGAAGGGGGAGTTTGTCGGCGGCTGCGATATCGTGCGCGAAATGTACGAATCAGGCGAACTCAAGCAGTTGTTTGCCGACAAGGGCGTCCCGCTGGAGGCCTGAGGCCTTCCCCGCCCCTCATCCGGAGTGTCCCATGGTTGCCGAGCGCC
Organism: uncultured Hyphomonadaceae bacterium; assembly: GCA_964644395.1. Classification (GTDB taxonomy): domain Bacteria; phylum Pseudomonadota; class Alphaproteobacteria; order Caulobacterales; family Hyphomonadaceae; genus JBGSUF01. Next base: position 2,523 of record CAZXWB010000212.1, read on the forward strand.
CCTTCAGCCCCATCAGGCCGGCGCTCCTGACCAGCCTGGTCGTCTGCGCCTTCCTCTGGTCCGCGGCGGCGAGCGACCTCGGCGAAACACTCCTGTTCATGGCAACAAGCTTCGGTGAATGGCTGGACCGCACCCTGCTGGGTGAGGCCGCAGGTGCCGAAAGCGGACGCGCCGGCCAGGCGCTGGTCATGCTGCTCGGGGCGATCGCCCTGGTCCTGCTCGCCATCGGCCTGGTGCGGGGACGGGGCCGGCGTCACGAATTCCAGGGCTGGCTCGCCGCCGCGCTCCTGTTCTCGGCTCTGCCGCTTGCCATGGCGATTGCAGCCTGAGACGCCTCTCAGCCCGGCACCATCGCCGCGATCAGTCGCGGCCCCGACCCCGCCATCGCCGCCTCGAAGGCCGCATCGAACGCCTCGCCCGTCTCGCAGGCCACCGCCGGCACGCCCATGGATTCTGAGAGCTTCACCCAGTCGATCTCCGGCGCGCCGATGTTCAGCATGGACGTCGCCGTCGGGCCCGGCTGGCCGGCACCGGTGCGGTAAAGCTCGATGTTCAGGATGCGGTAGGCATGGTTGACGAACACCACCGTGGTCACGTCGAGGCTTTCGCGCACCAGGGTCCAGAGGCCCTGGTTCGTGTACATCCCCGCCCCGTCACCCGAAAGGCAGACCACCTTGCGCTCCGGCGCGCCGACGGCGGCCCCCACCGCCAGTGGCAGGCCGATGCCGATGGATCCGCCGGTCAGCATCATCCAGTCATGGGCGGCGGCGTTCTGGGTGGCCAGGAAACAGGCGAGCGACCCCGTCACTCCGTCATCGGCGACAAGCGCATTCTCCGGCATGTGGCGCGCCATGGAATCGGCGACATGGCCTGGCGTCAGCTCACCCCTGGGCATGTCTGGCACGGCCCGCTCCGGCCCGGTCGCGCCCGTCTCCGGCGCGTCGAGCGCATCGGCCAGCGCGGTGAGCAGGGCGGCACTGTCATGGTCCGGCCCGCCAAGCTCAAGCGTCTCGCAGCCCTCGGGCACGAGCAGGCTCGGCGCATCGGGATAGGCGAAGAAGGCAACCGGCGGCTTGGTGCCGGCGATCAGCATGAGGTCATGCGCCTCAAGGTCGGCCATGGCCGGCTGGGCGA
>CAZXWB010000213.1:0-3626 GCA_964644395.1 uncultured Hyphomonadaceae bacterium
TCAAAAACGCCCACAATCAGTGGGAAGCACTGATAGCGGTGATTATGATGTTTAGCATATTTTCCACATCTATCTAAAGACCCGATAACACACAGCCCGCAGGCAATAAGACAACCTGCGGGCTGTTTTGGTTTTACCGATTTGCGGCAAGCGTGGGCAATACCCTACAGCGCGATCCCGGCCTCCTCCAAGATCTCGTCGATCAGCACGGGCGCGCCCTTGGCGACCGACATCTCGGCGGCGGCTCCGACGACAATCGACCAGAAGCCCTCCTCCGCCGTGGCGGCGTTGGTCTCGCGGCCCTCGATGTTATCGACGAAGTTGATGTGCTCGAAGAAGGTCGAGCCGCTGTGCCCCGCCTCCTTGATGAAAGTCGGGTAGGCCGGCGTGGAGATGCGGGAGGGCTGATCCATCCCGCGCAAAATCTCCAATTGGGTCTCCGCGCGGGGCGCCGGGAGGAAATCCTGGCGCTCGAAGGCCTTGAGCCGCCCCTGATCGCCGCAGAGAATCAACTCCTCGTAGAATCCCGGCGCGAACATACAGAGATCGAAGTGCGCCTGGATGCCGTTCTCGTAGGTCACGATCACGAAAGCGTTATCCAAGATGTCCGAACGCTCGCCCTCGTACTCGAAATCGCGGAAGTTGACGGCCGCGCTCCCCACGGCGTAGACGCTGACGGGCCGCGATTGCGCAAAGAGGTTGAAGAGATCAAAGTAGTGGCAGCATTTCTCCACCAGGGTGCCGCCGGAATACTTGGAGAACTTGTTCCACTGCTTGACCTTGTCGAAGAATGGGACGCGGTGCTCCTGGATACTGATCCGCTTGATCTCCCCAATCGATTTCCGGATCAGCGCCTCGTAAATCGCCTCCACGCAGATGGCCTTGTACCGATATTGTAGCCCGATCTGAAAAACCGCCTCGTGGTTCTGCGCCACTTGCAGGATTTCGTAGGCGTCGGGGATCGTCGTCGCCATCGGCTTCTCCAGCAGGATGTGCTTGCCCGATTTTGCCGCCGCGCGCACCATATCGATGTGCGTGTAGTTGGGCGTGGAGATGATCAGGCCGTCGACCTCCGGGTCGGTGTAGGCCGCCTCCAGCGAATCGTAGACGACGAGATCGGGCGCGCCGTCCAGCGCGAACTTTTTGTAGACCTGCTGGGCCTGCGCGACGCTGCGCGGGTTAGTGTCGTAGATGCCGTGGATGGTCGCCCGCCCCTCCAACAGCGTCACGCGGATGTGCTCCTGCCCGTTCATACCCGCGCCGATCACGTTGAATTTGTACTTGGGCGTCTCCGGCGCGTAGATGTAGCGATCCTCGTCGGGGAGATAGCGGGTGTGCGGGCGCAGCGCGAAAAAGTTACCTCTGAATGTTGATGCTTTTTTTGTCATTGTGTCTTTTCTCCAGTTTAATTGATTTGAACAGTAGAACGTATTGCGTATTTCGTGTTGCGTAAGCGGCGACGTTCGACTTCTACTCCGCCATGTTATCGCAGCGGAGGGCGTGCAGATTCGCGTTGCTTGGCAACTGCACGCCCAAGTAGGGCGCGGGCGAGAGGGTCTGCGCTGAGGCCAACGGCGGCGGGGCGATCTCCTCCAGATCTATCGTCGCGGTCGGCGCGCCGGCGGGGAGCACGGTGAACCGGGCGTGCATCCACGCCGCGGCCGGCGCATCTTCCTGCCACTGGCCCTGATACCCCAACAGATCGCCGCGCTGCACGGGGAGGCCGGCGCTGCCGGGCGGGAAAGCCGCCGCCACAAGATCCTCGCCATCGGCGCTGCGGAGATCGCTATAGATGCTCCACACCCGCGCGCCGGAATGCAGCGGATCGTCGTGCAGGATCGCCACGGCGCCCTCCCATCCCGCGCCCGCCGGGCGGAAGAGATGGCCATCCGCCACGGCGACCACCAGCGCGGCGCCGACGTTCCCGCGCCCATAGAAGGTCAACGTCACGCCGTCCCACCGGACGCCCAAGGCACCGTCGCTGGGCAAGCGCCACGGCGCGCCCGGACAGCGCTCCACCGGCGCATGCGGCTCGCCGGCCCGCGTCTCCACGCGCGGACGATGGACGTGGGTGTTAGCCACCCGGTCGCTGAGGTAGTAGGCGCGATCCACGGCCTCTAACATCTCCGACGTCCAGCGTTGCCTGTACACCTCCGCTCCCGGGAAATGATGGATGAGGATCATGGCAAATTGTTGGTCGCTGATGTCGCTTACGAAGGCCGTCTGATCCCAGATACCGGCCTCCGCAAGCTGCGTGACCTCAAAGGGTTGGATGTAGAGCCGCTCGCCCTGGAGCGTCATCAAGCCCATATACTCGTCGCCAATCACAGTACCGTCCGCTTCGGCAACCTCATCTTCCAATGCCCGTAATTCCTCTTGCATTGCGCGCCGATGTAGCACGCGCGGGAGATACTCGTCCCGCGTGCGCTGGATCATCCAGCCGATTTGCACGCTCAGTAAGAGCACGAGCGCCGCGCGGACGAGGGGCCAGCGTCGCAGCCGAGGCGTCGAGCGCAGCCACGCGATCCCCGCGCCGGCGACCAGGCTCAGGGCGGCGCATAGCTCCAGGAAGTAGTTGACGTTCGAGCCGATCTTGCCGATGGTCAGCATCGAGAGGAAGCCGCCGATCAAATAGGGGACGATCAACGTCCGATGGGGCAGATCCACCACCGGCGAGAGCAACACCGCCAGCGCGCCCATCAGCAGCAAGAGCGGCAGATCGCGGCGCAGGGTTCTCAGATTCCAGAGCAAGCGCCCTATACCGTATTCGTTGACGTTGGCGGTGACGATGTTGAAGAAGAAGCCGCCGCCCGTCAGCGTGTTGATGATCACGAAGAGCGCGAGCCCCATGCCGCCGACCAGCGCGGCCAACGTGAAGGCTCGCCGCCATCCCTGCCGCGACCAGAGCCAGACGAAGGCCGCGAACGGCGCGGCTAAGGCGTAGGATTGCCGGGTGTAAATCGCGGCGGTGAGCAGGATCGCGCCGCCGAGCAGACCGGCGCGGGTCTCCGGCGCGCGGATGAGGACGTAGAGCGCGGCGGCGCTCAGCGCCAGCGCGAGTAAATCGATGCGCAGCAGGCCGGCCCAGTGGACGACGTAGGGCATCGCCCAGAGGACGCCGGCGGTCGTCATCGCCGCCCAGGGATCGCACGCAGCATCGTAGATGATCAACGCCAAGAAAACGCCCGCGGCAATAGCACAGAGCGTGGAGATCAGCCGACCCGCCCAGAAGTTCGGGCCGAAGAGCGCCACGCCGGGCGCGAGCGTCAAGCCGTAGAGCGGCGGGTAGTTGGAGATGGTGTACGGCGGCGCGCTGAGATCGCGGCGGTAGAGCGGCTCGCCGGTCGCCAGGCGCATCGCTTGATCCACCAGTGGGGCTTCGCCGTAGTCCAGGGGATAGCGGTGGGTGATCGCCAGATATTGATGCCCGATCAGCAGCCCTGTGGCTAATAGCAGCGCAAAGGCCAAAGCGGCCAGGCTGCCAACCTCGATCCATCGCGCCCGCCTCGAAGTCCGCTCGCCGTGATGATTCATCTCACATTTCCTCTCGCACTTCCCCGTTAACGCGCTTACCGTTCATCAAACTGAAGCTGAACCTTTGAGCCGTCCCACGTGAGCTGCATCGA
>CAZXWB010000214.1:0-3622 GCA_964644395.1 uncultured Hyphomonadaceae bacterium
TGGAACGCCAGGTTGTCACCGGCATCGCCTATTCCCGCGACGAGGCGAAGATCACCCTGCTCGGCGTCGAGGACCATCCGGGTGTGGCCGCCGGCATCTTTGCCCGCCTCGCCGATGCCGGCGTCAATGTCGACATGATCGTGCAGGCCGACGCGCGCGGGCCGAACCGCGCCAACATGGTGTTCACCTGCACCGACCGCGATGCAAAGGTCGCGGAAAAGGTGCTGCTTGAGGCGCAGGCCGAGATCGGCTTCGATGCCATGGAAATCGACACCGACGTGGCCAAGGTCTCGATCATCGGCGTGGGCATGCGCACCCATACCGGTGTCGCCAAGACCATGTTCGAGGCGCTGGCCACCAAGGGCATCAATATCGAGGTGATCTCGACCTCGGAGATCAAGGTCTCGGTGCTGATCGATGCGGCCTATACCGAACTCGCCGTGCGCGCCCTGCACACGGCTTTCGGACTTGACGCCGACTGACCCCGCGCGTCACACCCTTCAATCGATGCCGAACCCGACCCCGAACTTCAGCACCTCCCGGCTGCTGCTGAACCGTTTGCGCCAGATGATGGCGGGGACCGGCTCGCCGCGCGAGCGACTCGACGCCGTGGTCACGCTGATCGCGAACACAATGGTCGCCGATGTCTGCTCGATCTATCTGCGCAGCTCGGCAGAGGCGCTGGAACTCGTCGCCACCGAGGGCCTGCTGGCGGAGGCGGTGTTCAAGACCAGGCTGCGGCTCGACGAGGGCCTGGTCGGCCAGATCGCGGTGACCGCCGAGCCCCTGGCCATCCAGGACGCGCCGCGCCACCCCGCCTTTTCCTACCGTCCCGAAACCGGAGAGGATCCCTACCACGCCTTCATGGGCGTTCCGGTCCTGCGCAGCGGGTCGGTGATCGGCGTTCTGGTGGTCCAGAACCGCACCGAGCGCCGTTACACCGAGGATGAAGTCGAGACGCTGCAGACAGTGGCCATGGTGATCGCGGAGATCTGCGCCAGCGACCTGCAGGCCAATGGCGAGGCCGGCTTTGCCGGTATCGAACTGAAGCCGACGCGTTACATCAGCCTGCCCGGACGGGTGGTCAGCGACGGTATCGCCGTCGGCCATGCCCGGCTGCACGATGTGGTGGTGCCGGCGGCGAAATTCTTCGCCAACGACCCGGGGGGCGAGGAAGACCGGCTGAACGCCGCGCTCGAGGAACTCCGCCAGTCCATCGACCGCATCATGATCTCGGAATCGAGCCCGCTCTGGGGCGAACCGCGCGACGTCCTGGAGACCTTCAGGCTGCTGGCGAGCGACCCCTCCTGGGCGGACCGGCTGCGCGAGGGCGTGCGTTCCGGCCTCACGGCAGAGGCCTCGGTGGACCGGGCGCGCCGGGAACACCGTGCGCGACTGGAAAAGGTCCGCGACAGCTATCTGCGCGAAAGGCTGCATGATCTGGAGGACCTCGACAACCGGCTCCTGCGCATCCTTGGCGGGGTGGCCGATGCCCCGACCCCCATCGTCAGCAGCGCCGGCGACAATACCATTCTCGTGGCGCGCCGGCTCGGACCAGCTGAATTGCTGGAATACCGCGATTCGGGAATTGCCGGCCTCGTCATGGAAGAGGCCGGCACCTCTTCGCACGCCGCCATCGTGGCCAGGGCCCTGAACCTGCCGACCCTGGCCGGTGTCCCGCAGCTGATCTCCCGGCTGGAGGATGGCGACCAGATCATCCTGGATGCCGAGGAGGGACGCATCCACCTGCGCCCCGATGTGGAGACGCTGGAGGCCTATGATGCCCGCTTCCGGCTGCGCGGCGAACGCGAAGCCGAACTGGCCGCCCTGCGCGACCTGCCATCGACCACGCGCGACGGGATACATGTGGAGCTGATGCTGAATGCCGGCCTCAGGCTCGATGTCGACCAGCTCGAACCCACCGGCGCGGCGGGGGTGGGCCTGTTCCGGACGGAGTTCCAGTTCCTGGTCTCGGAGACCCTGCCAAAGGTGAAGGAACAGATCAGTTTCTACCAGCGCGTTCTCGACACGGTCGGCGACAAGCCGGTGCTGTTTCGCACCGTCGACCTCGGCGGCGACAAGTTCCTGCCGGGCCTCGAAGTCGTGCGCGAGGAGAACCCCGCCCTCGGCGTGCGTTCGATCCGTCTCGCGCTGGAGCATCGCGGGCTTTTCCGCCGCCAGATCCGCGCCCTGATCCGGGCATCGGCGGGGCGCGAACTGCAAATCATGTTTCCCATGGTGACCACCTCCATGGAATTTCATCAGGCCCGCGACCTCGTTCACGAGGAGATGGAATGGACCCGCTCCCGCGGCCATGACATGCCGACCGAGGTCAGGATCGGCTGCATGCTCGAGGTCCCGGCACTGGCCCATGTCCTCGACAGGCTTTCCGGCGAGGCCGATTTCCTGTCCATCGGCACCAATGACCTGATGCAGTTCTTCTTCGCCGCCGATCGCAACACACCGCAACTGGCCGAACGCTACGACATCATCTCGACGTCGGCCCTGAGATTCCTGGGCGACATCAGTGCGACCTGCCAGAAGGTCGGCCTGCCGGTGTCGATCTGCGGCGAAGCCACCGGCCGACCGGTGGAGGCGCTGGCGCTGATCGCGCTCGGTTTCAGGCGGCTGTCCATGCCGGCCGCCGGGATCGGCCCGGTCAAGCGAATGGTGCGATCGGTGCATCTCGCGGACTTCACGGCGGACTTCCGGGCCAGGCTGGCAAGATCAAACGGCCCGTTCCGTAAAGATTTGTTAGCATTGATCAGCGACCATAATGTTCAGGTTTGATCCAACCAGTGGTGGCAAGTGGCGGCGTGTTTCCTGAACGGACTGGCGAGGGACTTGCAGTCCGGACGGCATGTTGCAGCCTGTCACGAACTTCATGTGGATTGTGCAGCCCGGCCATGGTTTGTCGGGCAAGAGGCTGGTAAAGACGTTCGCGCCCATACTGAGCGGGCGCAGCAGGCTTGGATTTGAAGGCGGAGACCGGGACGAGAACATGGAACGCCCCGAAAATGCTCTTTCGGACATGGACATTTCCGCGAACGCTGCGGAAACCGACGGCGTGACCGTAGCCCTGGCGGATTCTGACAGCAGCGCGAGCGAAAGCCCTGCCCAAGACGAAATGGAACCATCCGTTCCGACAATTTCCGAAGGGCCTGAGCGCGAAGCGACGGCGCAGATGGCTGGAGCCGAGGGCGCCGACGAGGATGAAAACACGCCACAGGCTGTCTTCCTGCGAGACACCGCTGGAGACCTGCCTAACCTGCGTGTCGGGCCGGGACTGACCCGCCTGCGGGAAGCGCGCGGGGAAACCCTGGAATCGGTCTGCCGTGTCACGCGCCTGCGTCTGGACTGGCTGCGTGCCATCGAAGCGATGAACGTCAAGCTCGTGCCCGCAAGCGTGCTGAACAACTACCTCTCCGCCTATGCCCGCCATTTGGGACTGCGGCCCGATGAGCTGATCGCGCGTTTCGAGTTGCAGTGCGGCGCGATTTCCGAGGCCGGGGAGCAAGCCATCGACACAACGCCGAAGGATCACCTGCCGAAACAGTTCAAATGGGCGTCCATCGCTGCGGCCGCCCTGCTGGTGATCGGGGGCATGAGTGTCTTCGGTTTC
>CAZXWB010000215.1:0-3607 GCA_964644395.1 uncultured Hyphomonadaceae bacterium
TAAAGCGTGAATATTTAACGTCCCGCGGTGATACATTTATACAAATACAGAAATTCAAAACTTCAAATATATCCGATGACAGCGATATGCACCTCAAATTAACCCTGTTGCCCGTATTTTCACCGGCATAAAAGCAATAAACAGGGTGATGAAAATGAAGACGCTCAAAGTAGGCGTTTTCGCTGTGATTATCGGGAGTGCGGCCTATGCCGCGCCCGGAACAGCTGAATACTGGATGGGTTTCGAAGGTACTGAAGACGGCTTCCTGCTCAACACCACCACAGGTGAAGCTTGGATGACCGGGGTCTGCCTGCGCCAGGTCGCTGACCTGGAAGGGCAGGGGAGCCGCTTTGTGTCGCGCAACGACACGGTGGAGAGTGTGGGCCGAACGCCGGTCCGCCTGCGCCAGACCTTCACCTTCGAACTCTCCGGCACGCCGCGCGTATGGGTCGACAACCCGGATCGGGGAGGGGTCCAGGGCTTTGACCTGGTGAAGCGCCCCTGCCCCGCCTCCGCGGTGTGTGAGGCCACGGCGCGCCAGCCGGTCTGCGAAGACTAGTCCCGGCGACCAAGGGCTCTCCAGTTCCGATGAAAACCATGCGCAGCATCTGCGCCGCCCTGGCGGTGTGGCTGGGACCTGGTGTCCCGGCGCTGGCCCAGTCTCCGGGCGAGACGGGGCTGGCTGTGCAGGCTGTGCCCGATCTGCAGGCGACGGCGGAGGCCGACAACACGACCTTTGCGAGCGTCGTGGTAGAGGGTAATGACGTCGCCGTGCGCATTCGCGAGCCCGAAGACCCTGACGGTGAGCTATTGATCGATGCCGATCCGATCATCCGTGCGCTGGGCAGCCGCTGGGAAACGAAGGATGCCCTGTTTCTCGTGCGGCGTTACCAGGACGGCGCAAACATGCTGCTCGACATGCGTGACGGAAAGGTGAGGGGCAATGGTGTCGTGCTCGGCGCCCTGCCCGGCTGGGAGCCGCGCGAGAGCGCAGACGCCTGGCTGACGCTGAACGCGATTTCGGTGCTCACCGGCACCAGTGTCGTTCGCTCCGAGACCGATGGCCGCTTTGTCTTCACCCTGGATGACCGCCTGCGTCCGCAATTTGGCCTCGAACTCTTCGTCGAGGGGCGCCAGGTGGTGGCCGATGAGGCCGCGCCGCGCACCATCGGCCCGGTCCTGCTCGTGCCGCTCCGGCCCATTGCCGAAGCGCTGGGCAGCCAGGTCGAAACGTCTCCCACCGGCGACGAGGTGACCGTGCGCCGCAGCCAGGACAGCGCCGTGATCGTGCTGAACTTCGATACCGGGCTCGTCACCGTGAACGGGGCCCCACGGGGCCTGACGCCCAACATCGCCTATGCCGAGCCCGAGACCCTCCTGCTGCCCTTCACCGCGGTCGAGACGCTGACGGGCACCCATGTGGAACTGCGGCCGGGCTCGTCGCGTGTCGATATCGCCCTCGACGACCGCCTCACCTCCGCCGCCATGCCCGGGGAATTCGTCGATGCGGAAACCGAGAACACGCCCTTCACGCCGGAAAGCCTCGAGTTTTCCATCTCCGATGCCGGGACCAATGAGGCCCGCTTCAACAGCCGCTGGAAGGGCTTCAACACACAGCTGCGCTACCAGTCATCGGGTTCGATCATGGAGCCTGCGGCACTTGCGCCATCCTTCATCGCGCTTGATGTGCGCTCCCAGTCGGGATGGACCGGCACCATGGGCGACTATAACGGCGATTTCGGCGAGACCACGGGTGTCGGCGTCAACCGTTCGCGCGGCCTGTCCTGGCGCAGGAAGACCGATGATGGCGGCATCCTCGCCGTGTCGGCCGGCGCCGCCTTTGCGGGCACCGAGACGGGCACGGGAGACGTGGCACGACCGGTCTTCGGTGGCATTGTGGCCGGGGCACGGAAGCTCTCTGCCGATGGTCGCCGCGAAATGGCCCTGGCCGGCCTCGCCACCGAGAACGGCGACAGCAAGCTGGTGGCGAGTTACCAGCACCAGTTCGATTTCGGTGTGCAGGAACAGGGCATCAGCGCGGCGAACCTGTCCGGGGATGTGGGCGTTTTCGACGATGCAGGCGGCACGGGTGTCGATCTGCGCGCGCGCGGCAATTTGCAATACCGTTTCGGCTCGCGCGCCTCGATGCGCGTTTCGGGATCGTATGACGGCGCGCGCTTCTTCGCGTCGCCGGCGCGCCAGGCCGTGGGGGCGATTGGCGAGGACGGCGAGCGCTTCAAGGGCGTTCTGGGCGGCGGCGAAGCCCGGGTCACCCTCAGCGCGGCCGGTGACTGGCGCGCCGAGACGGACTGGGGCGTGTTCAAGGCCCCGGCTCTGGCAGCGCGGGCAAGCTATTCCGGACAGGGCGAGAAGGGCACAAGCTCCGCCACGGCCGCCTTCAGCACGCGGATCGGCGAGAACGGTCCGAGCGTCTCGGCGAGCCTCAGCCAGTCGGCCCCCAACAGCAGCGATGCCGGCGAGGCCACCACGGGCTTGGCCGCGCGCGCCATCCAGCGGTTCCGGTGGGGCGTGGTCACGGCGTCCTACAACTGGACCAGTAGCGCCGGAGGCGGGGCCGACCAACGCTTCGTGGCCACCGCGAATGTCAACGCCTTCACCAAGCGCCTGCCGAAGGACGCTAGCGTCTCGGTGGGGCCATCGGCGTCCCTTGTCTGGTCGCCGGACAGGCAGTCGGCCCGGTTCGGCGCCGCGGCGGGTTTCGACGCCGGCACCCTGCTCGGCGAACGCGTCCGCCTCAGCGGCTCCATATCCGCGGCCCAGTCGGTCAACCCAGAAGAAAGCCGGACTGATTTCATCGCGTCCCTGACGGGCCGGTACCGCATCACCAACGGCCTCAGCCTGCGGCTCGGCTATGTCGATGACCTGCGCGACCGCCGCAACCTGTCCATCGGCCTCGTCGGCGCCTTCCAGTTCAATCCGCCGCGGCGCTATTCCGATCCCGATGATGACCGCGGCGTGCTCAAGGGCCGGGTCTTCTTCGACCACAATCGTGACGGGGTGCGCCAGAGCGACGAGCCAGGCATTGGCGGCGTGGTGGTCCGCGTTGCCCGCCAGGGGCTTGCCTTGCGCGCCGATCGCCAGGGCTACTACACCATCCAGAACCTGCCGCCGGGGCTCTATTCCCTGCTCCTCGACACCCGTGCCCTGCCACTCGGCATGCAGGTGCCCGAGGATCTGAGCAGCCGCGCGACCGTGGCTGAGGGCCGGGTCACCGAACTCGATATTCCGGTCATCGCATCGGGCCAGATCCGTGGCGCGGTCTTCATCGATGCCAATGGCGACGGTGCGCAGACGCCCGGCGAGACCCGGCTCGAAGGGGCGCGGGTGGACATATTGTCGGTGGAGAGCGGCGAGACCAGCAGCCAGCGCGCCGCCGCCTTCGGCCAGTACGGCTTCGAGAATCTCGGGCCCGGCACCTATGAGATCGAGGTCGTGGTGAGCGGCCGCGTGGCCTTGCGCACACAGGTCGTCATCGATCCCGAGGAACTGTTCCGGGTGGTGCCGCTGGCCATCCCGCCGGCGGCTGACACCGAACCCTTGCCGGGCATGGAGCGCAAGTCAGCCACACTGCTGGGCACCGCGCCTT
>CAZXWB010000216.1:0-3606 GCA_964644395.1 uncultured Hyphomonadaceae bacterium
GCGGACATCCTGGCCTGGATGGCGGCGCAGGACAACCGCAGCGCCGCCATCCGGCAGGTGATCCGGGCGGCCCTCCGCACGCAGCGGCGTCCCCGGATCTCCGTGGAGGTGCGCACGCTGCGCCGGGTGCTGCGAGAGGAGCTGCAGCGCTGCGCGCCGGTGACGGCTGCTGCCGAGTCCGATATGAATGCCGAGCCTGTTCAAGTCGACGCGGATCCCGACGCCGCCGCGCGCCTGGACGCGCTCTTCTAAGCCCCGCGCTCACCCCCAAGGAGGGTTGTGATGAGCCTGGATAACGTGATCAGCCATTTGGCCGCTGTCGACCTCTTCGCCCGCGACCCCGAGTCCGGCGCGTTCCAGACCGGGACCTTCATCGGGCGCCCCTTCTACCTCGACTACGAGGCCGCCCACCTGCTGGTGGCCGACGCCTGGAAGCACCGCGCCCACGGGGTGCCCCAGGGCACGCTGCTCCTGGCCTACTACGAGAACGAGCCCCAGGTGCACGAGGTGCTGCTGCTGCGGGTCCTGCAGCCCAGCGCCCTGCCCACCGACGACGACCGCATCCGCTCCATGATCGAGTACTACAAGGACAACCTCAAGACCTCGGGCCGGGAGAGCCAGTTGGACAGCTTCACCCGCTACGAGTTCGGCTTCAGCGGCCTGCAGTGCCGCATCCTGGGCACCTTCTACCAGGATCCCGAGGGGACCTTGCACTTCGGGGCGGACGTGGAGAACTTCTACAGCGCCCACCACTATTGGGTCCTCAAGCCCTCGCCGCAGGTGCTGGAGCTGCTGGTCAACTACCGCGCCGACGCCATCACCGGGCAGCCCACCGACTTCCGCATTGGGCAGGTGCGCTACTCTTCCACCCGCCGCTTCCAGGATCGGGAGCCCCCGGTGCCGGTGTACGTCAAGCCGCAGGACTTCCTGGGCCACCGCACCGCCCTCTTCGGGATGACCCGCACCGGCAAGTCCAACACCGTCAAGCAGATCATCCAGGCCACCGTGGGGATGAGCGATCAGGCGCCCGGCACCCTCACCCACCCGCAGCCGGGCCAGCACCCCGACGATCCCCGGCGCGGGTTCACCCCCGGCGGCCTGCCCAAGTACCCGGTGGGGCAGATCATCTTCGACGTCAACGGGGAGTACGCCAACGCCAACCTGCAGGACGCGGGCACCGCCATCTTCGAGCTCTTCCAGCAGCGGGTCACCCGCTACAGCACCCTGACCAAGCCGGGCTTCAAGGTGCTGAAGGTCAACTTCTACCGCAACGTCGCGGCGGGCTTCGAACTGATCCGCGCCCACCTGCTCCACAACCGGGGCAACTACCTGGAGAGCTTCCGCGCCGTCGACCTGACCCCGCCCAAGGATTACGCCAGCAACTTCGCGGCCCGCACCCGCCACGACCGGCAGGTGGCGGCCTACCTCTGCTGCCTCTACCGGGCGGGGTTCCCGGTGCCGAAGGGCTTCAAGGTGCGCTTCGCGGGCAACGCGGACCTGGACGCCCTGGCCTGGCCCGACGGCGGTCCGGACCCGCAGCAGGGCATCTCCCTGGCGGAGGCCACCCACTGGTTCGCGGCGGTGTGGCGCGTCTACGAGGTCCACGACTACTTCATCGACTACCGCCAGCGGGAGGGCCACGAGTGGGCCGACGAGGACCTGAAGGCCATCCTGGTGATGCTGACCCGCACCAAGCGCCCCGGCGGCAGCGTGGCGGTGGACGGCTACCTGCGCCTGCGGGGGGTGATCGACCTGCACACCCCCACCCTCAGCCAGCCCTTCGACCAGGAGATCATCGCGGAGCTGCGCCGGGGGCGGATCGTGATCATCGACCTCTCCCAGGGCCACCCGGACATCAAGCAGCTGTACGCCGAACGGATCTGCGAGCAGATCTTCCAGGACGCCATGCGGCGCTTCATCAGCAACCAGCCCAACAACTTCGTGCAGTTCACCTTCGAGGAGGCCCACAACCTGTTCCCCAAGCGCGCCGACGACGACCTGAGCGACATCTACAACCGGCTGGCCAAGGAGGGCGAGAAGCTCAACCTGGGGGTGATCTACCTGACCCAGGAGGTCAGCTCCATCAGCGCCAACATCCTCAAGAACACCCAGAACTGGTTCATCGCCCACCTGAACAACGCCGACGAGACCCGCGAGATCCGCAAGTACTACGACTTCGGGGACTTCGCCGACAGCCTGGTGCGGTTCAGCCCCAGCACCGACCGGGGGTTCGTGCGCATGAAGAGCTACGCGAACGCCTTCGTGGTGCCGGTGCAGATCGACCGCTTCGTGGCCCAGTTGCCCTGAGATGGCCTATTCCAGCCAGCGCGGGCGCAGGCCCCAGGAGTGGGCCAGCAAGGTCACCCACAGCCAGATCATCCAGGATCCGGAGGTGCAGGCCTTCCTGGCCCGCTGCCGCCTGCCCGCCGCGCCCCAGGGGGACGGCCTGCCGGAGCGGCGCACGCTGCCCTACCAGCCGGTGGCGGACAACCCCATCCGCCACGTGATCGCCATCGACGGCGGCTACACCGAGATCGCGGTGCGGGACCGGTTCCCCTCGGCGACGCTGTGCTTCTTTCAACTGGGCGCCCTGACCTTCCGGGTGGCGGACCTGGAGCGCCTGGACCGCCAGGCGTTCATCGAGCCGGAGGACATCGCCCGCCTGAAGCGCATCCGGCGGCTGAAGTTCGTGCTGCCGGAGCGGAACGTGATCCTGCGCCGGGAGCCCTCGCTGCGCCACTCGGTGCGCCGGGCGCTCTACACCTTCTGCTACCGCGCCCTGGCCCCCGAGCGGCTGATCGCCAGCCTGGGGTGGCTGCTCTACGGCGGGTACCAGACCTCGCGGCAGGCGTGGCGGCTGGGCCGCTGCCCGATCTGCGGGCAGGGCGGGGTCGCGCTGGTGCGGGCGGAGATGACCCGCCGCTACACCTTCCCCTGCCCCCACTGCGACGGGACGCTCTACCTGACCGACGCCCTGCGCCTGCACGAGCTGGTGGACGAGGAATGGGGCGCCAGCGAGATCCTGGGCTACACGCTGACCGCCGTCGAGCAGCTGCTGCTGGTGCACCTGATCCGCCTGATCCTGCGGGTGAAGCCCCCGCTCTTGCACGAGCTGCTCTTCATCAAGGACGGGCCGCTGGCCTTCTACGGGCCGCCCTCGGCCCTCCAGCAGCCGATGCGCGCGCTGGTGCGGTACCTGCACGCGCACCACGCCCTCTACTTGGCGGGGTTAGAGAAGAGCGGGGGCTTCGTGGAGCACGCCGACGCCATCGCGGACCTGCTCCCGGCGGGCAGTCTGCTGCTGTTGGACAGCGACTACGTCTACCGCTACATCCTGCCGGGCCGGGCGCATCTGCGGCAGCCGTACGGGCACCGGACGTACTACGGGCACAAGTTGGTGTTCAAGGCGCCGAGCGGCGCGCTGTATGTGGTGACGGTGCCCACGGGGCAGGTGCAGCGGCGCCCGGCGCTCAAGGATTACCCGAATCTGCCGGTGGTGCTGACGAACCTGGCGAAGCTGCAGTGCGATATGTACGACAGTGCGTTGGTGCCGGTGGCGCTGGTGAATCAGTTGGTGTCGCTGTCGCAGCATCCGAGTACCAGGAT
>CAZXWB010000217.1:0-3597 GCA_964644395.1 uncultured Hyphomonadaceae bacterium
CGGATGACCTGGGGCCCGAGATCGATCCTGCGGTCGTAACGGTAGCTTGTACGGTGACTGATGGCGATACGAATGCTCATGGCCTGACAGTGGCTGCCCAATCGGTGGGCGGCAAGCCGATTGTTGGCGATGGGAACCGGCCCCGTTGGACCGCGTTCAAATTTTGAGCTTAGGTGACAGGATGGAAGGCGGGGCGAGCTTGCATTTCGACGAGATGAACGGTGGCGGCGCGGTTCGCGAGGCTTACCAGGCCGTGGCCGAATGGCTGGCCGGCACCGATCTCGAGACCCTGCGCCAGAGGCAGGTCGAGGCCGAGGCGATCTTCCGCCGCATCGGCATCACCTTTGCTGTCTATGGCGAGGGTGGCGACCCGGAACGCCTGATCCCCTTCGATCTCATCCCCCGGGTTTTTTCCGCCAGCGAGTGGGAGCGGATCGAAAAGGGCGTGAAACAGCGTACCCAGGCCCTCAACCTCTTTGTCCATGACGTCTACAACAATCAGGACATCTTCAGGGCGGGCATTGTTCCGCAAAGCATGATCACCGGCAATGACGCCTATCTCTCGCTGATGAAGGGCTTCAGCCCCCCGCTCAACGTGTATTCCCACATTGTCGGCGTGGATCTTGTGCGGACCGGGCCGGAAGAGTTTTACGTGCTTGAGGACAATGCGCGCACGCCTTCGGGCGTTTCCTACGTGCTGGAAAACCGCGCGACCATGACCCGCCTGTTCCCTGAACTCTTTTCCGGTGGGCGTATCCGCCCGGTCGACGGCTATTCAGACCTGCTCAGGCGCACCCTGACAGAGTGCGCACCGCCCGCCTGCGAGGGGCAACCCTGCATCGTTGTCATGACGCCGGGCCATTTCAACAGCGCCTATTACGAACATTCCTTCATCGCCGACGAGATGGGTGTGGACCTGGTCACCGGGTCGGACCTCTTCGTGGAGAACCAGCGCGTCTACATGCGCACGACGCTCGGCCCGCAGCGTGTGGACGTTATCTACCGCCGGATTGATGACAGCTTCCTCGATCCGGACGTGTTCCGCCCCGATTCGACCCTTGGCGTGCCGGGCCTGATGGATGCGTATCTCGCCGGCGGGGTGACGCTGGTCAGCGCGCCGGGCGTCGGCATCTGCGATGACAAGGCGATCTATTGCTACATGCCGGAGATTATCGAATTCTATCTCGGCGAGAAGCCGGTGATCCCGAACGTGCCCACCTACAGGTGCAGCGATGCCGAGGATTTCGCCTATGCCATGGACAACATGGCCGAGCTTGTCTTCAAGGAGGTCCACGGATCGGGCGGCTACGGCATGCTGATCGGGCCTGCGGCGACCAAGGCCGATATCGAGGATTACCGCGCCCGCGTGCGCGCCGACCCGAGGGCCTTCATCGCCCAGCCGACCCTGTCGTTGTCGACCTGCCCGACGCTCGTCGAGAGCGGCATCGCCCCGCGCCATGTCGATTTCAGGCCCTATGCGCTTGTGGGTAAGGAGGTCCGCCTGACCCCCGGTGGCCTCACACGCGTGGCCATGCGCGACGGGTCGCTCGTGGTGAATTCGAGCCAGGGCGGCGGTGTCAAGGACACATGGGTGCTGAACCGATGAGTGGCACTTGCGAGCCCCGCCCATGCTGAGCCGCGTCGCCGAGAACCTTTTCTGGATCGGACGCTATATTGAACGCGCCGAAAACATCGCACGCCTCGTCGATGCAGCGCGACGCATGACCGCCCTGCCGCTTGAGGGCGAGACGGCGGCCTCCAATGAATGGGCCTCGGTCCTGATCGCCGCCGGGGCCCACGAGGTTTTCGGCGACGCGCTGGACCGTGTGGACGGGGGCGCAGCGACCCATCGTCTGATCTTCGAGGCGTCAAACCTGTCCAGCGTCCTCAATTGCCTCACCGCCGCCAGGGAAAACGGTCGCGCCATTCGCTTTGCGATCACACAGGAGGTTTGGGAGGCGCTGAATGCCGCCTGGTCGGAGTTTCGCTACCTGCCGCCCGGGGGCGGCACCGGTGCCGGCCTTTCTGACCTGGTCGACTGGATCAAGCAGAAGACTGCCATTATCCGCGGTGCCATCGCCGGCACGATGATGCGCAATGACGGGTACAACTTCATCGACCTCGGCATGGCGATGGAGCGCATCGATTCCACCGCCCGCCTGCTGGACGTGAAATACCATGTCCTTCTGCCCTCGGTTTCCGATGTGGGCTCCGGAGCAGACCATTATCAGTGGCTCTCGCTCCTTCAGGCCGCCGCTGCCCAACGGGCCTATTTCGCCGAGACCCAGTCTGACATCTCCGGCCGGGGGGTGGCGGAATTCCTGATCCTCAACCGACGCTTTCCGCGCGCCATCCGCTTCAACCTGCACAGGACGGCGGCCACTGTCGCCGACCTCGAAACCTATTATGGCCAGGCCTCACCGGTGCAGGGGCCGCTTTCGGGCTTTGTCTCCCACATCGAGAACCACCCGATCGATGCCATCGTCCAGTACGGGCTGCATGAATTCCTCACCGACATCATCGCGCGCAATTATGAGATTGCGAACCGGCTGGGACAGGCCTATGGCTTCGCACCAGCGGTCAATGAGGATGACTCGGTGGATGGCACATCCGGACAATGACGCGCGGTTCGCCCGCGCTCCCATCCCCGATACACTTCCCACAATCGAGGATACGCCGATGACCTATTGCGTCGCGCTGAAACTGCGGGAGGGCCTTGTCTTCCTGTCCGATACCCGCACCAATGCGGGCGTCGACAATGTGTCCAAGGTCAAGAAGCTCTTCACCTGGCAGGCGCAGGGCGACCGCGCCATCGCCATGATGACGGCCGGCAATCTGGGCATCACCCAGGCGGTGATCTCGGAACTCAACGAGGATCTCGACCGGCCGCCCCAGAACGCGCCGAACCTTTTCTCGGCCGAAAGCATGTTCGACGTGGCCCAGCTTGTGGGCGACAAGATGCGCCTGGTCCAGCAGCGCTACGCCGAGGGCCTCGCCTCGCGCGGGGTCGATTCCGGTGCCTCCATCATCGTTGGCGGACAGCGCGCCGGCGGGCGGCCGCGGCTGTTCCTCGTCTATGCGGCGGGCAATTTCATTGAGGCCATGGATGACAGCCCCTATTTCCAGATCGGCGAGCACAAATACGGCAAGCCGATCATCGACCGCGTCATCACCACCGAAACCCAGATGCAGGACGCCATCATCTGCGCCCTGCTCTCCATGGACTCCACCATCCGGTCCAACCTTTCCGTGGGCATGCCGCTCGACCTCGCAGTGATGCGGGCCGGCGCCCTGGCCTTCGAGCAGCTGCGCCGGATCGAGGATGACGACCAGTCCTTCCGGGAGTTTTCCGATCGCTGGTCCCAGGAGCTGCGCGACGCCTTTGCCGTGATGCGGACCATGTCGGTATGAGCCGGCACGCGGCGCGCGCCTTGCCCGACATTGCCACGCCGTAACCTTCGCCTGACCACATCACTGCCCCTGCAATGCCTTGATTTCCCGCCCCATATGGCGGCAGATGCGCCAGAGAGGGAGAGATGCCGATGCCGACGCTTGCACTTGTGGATGATGACGAGAACATCGTGGCCAGCCTGAAGA
>CAZXWB010000218.1:0-3584 GCA_964644395.1 uncultured Hyphomonadaceae bacterium
GGCCGCCTGACCCCACCACGCAGGCCCGCGCCGCGCTTGCCACTTGCCCTTGCCGCGATCCGCTGGCACAGACGCGCGCATGCCTGTTTCCCGCATTTCCGCCACATTCGAGCGCACACGACGCGAAGGCCGCGCGGCGCTCGTGGCCTATATCATGGCCGGTGATCCCGACATCGAGACCAGCTTTGCCGCCTTGACCGCGATCCGCGATGGCGGTGCCGACGTGATCGAGCTTGGATTCCCCTTCACCGACCCCATGGCCGATGGCCCGGCGATCCAGAAGGCGGCCCTGCGCGCGCTCAGTGGCGGTGCGACACTGACCCATGTCCTGGAGCTGGTGCGCCGTTTCCGAGAGACCGACAGCGAAACGCCGCTCATCCTCATGGGATACGCCAATCCGGTGCACCTGATGGGCTATGGCGCCTTCGCTGCAGCCCTCGCCGAGGCCGGCGGCGACGGGTCCATCATTGTGGACCTGCCACCGGAGGAGGACGCGCCGCTTCGCGAAGCCTACGCCGCCCACGACCTCGCCGTCATCCGGCTGGCCACGCCGACCACCACGGAGGCCCGCATGAAGACGGTGGCCGAGGGCGCCTCGGGCTTTCTCTACTATGTCTCCGTGGCCGGCGTGACCGGCGCCGGGTCGGCACGGCCCGAAGACATTGCCAGTGGCGTCGACATGGCCCGCCGGGTGAGCGGGCTTCCTGTGGCGGTGGGTTTCGGCGTAAGATCGGGCGCGCAGGCCGCAGACATGGCCGAAATCGCCGATGGCGTCGTGGTCGGATCGGCCTTCGTGGCCCATGCCGAGACGAAAACCGGCGCCGACTGCGCCAATGCCATGGGCGAACTGGCCGCAGAACTGCGCCGCGCCCTCGACAACACAGCCACCGCAGACGCGGCGCGCTGAAGGAGCAGGATGAATGAGCTGGCTCTCCAACCTTCCTCCGGGGCTGAAGAACATCATCGGCAAGCGGGAAACGCCCGACAATCTCTGGCTGAAATGCCCGGTCTCCGGCGAACTCGTCTATCGCAGGGACCTCGCCCTCAGCCAGTATGTCACGCCCGCCGGGGCACACCTGCGCATCGGGGCGAAACTGCGTTTCGACAACATGTTCGATGGCGGCGACTGGACGCCGATCGACCTGCCCGACGTGCCGCGCGACCCGCTCAAGTTCCGTGATGACAGGACCTATCTCGCCCGGCTGAAGGGTGGGAAGGCCAAGCTTGCCGAGCGTGACAAGCAGTTGGAGCTCGAAGGCGAAGCCGTCGATCAGGATGACTGCATGGCCGCCGCCCACGGCACGATCGGCGAACGCCCGGCAGTGGTCCTGGTACAGGATTTCACCTTCATGGGCGGATCGCTGGGCATGGCCGCGGGCGAAGCCTTCATCACCGCCGCCCATGTCGCCATCGAACAAGACGCCGCCCTCATCGTGGTCACCGCCTCGGGCGGCGCGCGCATGCAGGAAGGTACGCTGTCACTGATGCAGATGCCGCGCACCGTGCTCGCCATTGGCGAGGTGAAGGCGGCAGGCCTGCCCTATATCGTGATCTTGTCGGACCCGACCTCGGGCGGGGTGTCGGCCTCCTATGCCATGCTGGGCGACATCCACATCGCCGAACCCGGCGCCATGATCGCCTTTTCCGGGCCGCGCGTGATCGAACAGACCATCCGGGAGAAGCTGCCGGAGGGCTTCCAGCGATCCGAATTCCTGCAGGAGAAGGGCCAGGTGGACATGGTCTGCGACCGCCGGGAGATTCCCGTGCGCCTGGCCATGATCCTTGGCCATTTGATGCCCGGCGCCGCCCCGGCCGCCACCACCCGTAACGATGACGCAGCCCCAACAGAGGCCGGGGAATCGCAAGCGCAAGACGACACGCCCCTGGCCAATGGCGCCGATCACGGGGACGGCGACAAGGCTGATGACGGGGACCGCGATTGACGGGCGAGGGCCCGGCGCTTCAGGCCGCACTCAAACGCTTCGAAGGCCGGCATCCGAAGACCATCGACCTGTCGCTCGGGCGCATACTGGCCGCTCTGGACCGATTGGGGCGTCCGCAGGACCGCCTGCCGCCGGTTATCCATGTCGCCGGCACGAACGGCAAGGGCTCGACCTGCGCCTTCCTGCGCGCCATGGCCGAGGCGGCGGGGCTCAGCACCCATGTCTTCACCTCGCCGCACCTGGTGCGTTTCAACGAGCGCGTCCGCCTGGCCGGCGCACTTGTCGATGACGCCACCTATGTGGCGGCGCTGGAGCGGGTGCTTGATGCGGTGGGCGACGGCACGATCACCTTTTTCGAGGCCACCACCGCCGCGGCGCTCCTGCTCTTCGCCGAGGTTCCGGCGGACCTGCTGATCCTTGAAGTGGGGCTGGGCGGACGGTTTGACGCCACCAATGTCATCGACCGGCCCGCCGTCAGCGTCATCACGCCGGTGGATTTCGACCACAAGGAGTATCTCGGCACCGAGATCACACGTATCGGCTGGGAGAAGGCCGGCATCATCAAGCCCGGTGTGCCGGTGGCAAGCGCGGTGCAGCGGCCTGAAGTGGCCGGCGTGATCGCGCTGGAAGCCTGGCAGCGTGGCGCGCCCCTGCATGTGCTCGGACGCCCGTTGCGTGTGGACATTGAGGACGGTCGGATGCGCTACCGGGGCCCGGCGCTCGACAGCGGCTGGGCCCGGCCCGGCCTTACCGGGGCGCACCAGTTCGCCAATGCCGGTCTCGCCGCCCTGGCCCTGGAGCTCTGGCGCGACGCGCGCGTGACCGGACCCGCCCTTGGCGCCGGGATCGCCGCGGCCAGCTGGCCGGCCCGCATGCAGGCACTGGGCGAAGGACCGCTGACACGCCGCTTTCCGGGCCAGGAGCTCTGGCTCGATGGCGGCCACAATCCCCATGCCGCCCGGGCCCTGGCGGAGGTGTTCGAACCGCCGGTGACGCTGGTGACGGCGATGATGGCGAACAAGGACCATGCCGGCTTCTTTGCGGCCTTTCGCGGCGTCGCCGCTGAGGTGATCACCATTCCGAATGCCGAAGGCCACAAGGGGGCGGCGCCGGAGGACCTGGCGCAAGCGGCCCGCACCGCCGGGCTCGATGCCCGGCCCGCACCGGACCTCGACGCCGCGCTTGCCGGCTGCCCGGCGGGACGGGTGCTGATCTGCGGGTCGCTCTATCTCGCCGGCAAGGTGCTCGCCCTGAACGAAGAGTTTCCGGTTTAGCGTCAGGGCCGGAAGCTCTCGCTCCCGGCCCCTTCCGCCTCAGTCCCAGAGGTCGCCAAGCTCCAGCGCTTCGCGCCAGCCTGCGGCACCCCCGTCATGGAGGCTGGCAAGGTTCACCGCCCGGGCCGCAACGGCTTCGAGCGACGGGCCGGTGCGCACGCCGGCATCCAGCACGGCATCGACGATCAAGCGCAGGGGCGCATCCTCGATGCCCTCATTGCCCCTGGTCTCCACCTCGGCCAGGCGCCAGCCGGCGGGGTCCCAGCTCAGCGCCAGGACCGCGCGCGGACGCCCCTCCCAAGTGTAGATCGCCATCAGGCCCCGCGCGATGCGATCGAGATAGTCGCGCAGACAGTTCTCGAAGGCG
>CAZXWB010000219.1:0-3558 GCA_964644395.1 uncultured Hyphomonadaceae bacterium
GTGCCTCCATGATTGTCGGCACGCTCGGCGCGCTCGTGCAGACCAATGTGAAGCGACTGCTCGCCTATTCCTCCATCGCCAATATCGGCTACGCGCTCGTCGCCGTCGCGGCGGGCAAGGCGATCGGCGGATCGGCCCTGCTCGTCTTCATGACCATCTATGTGGTGTCGACCCTCGGCCTGTTCGCCGGTGTGCTCTCCATGCGCCGCAAGGGCGGCATGGTAGAAAGCATCCATGAACTGGGCGGGCTGGTGAAGACCAAGCCCTGGCTTGCGGCCTGCCTGGCGGTGCTGATCTTCTCGATTGCCGGCATCCCACCCTTTGGCGGCTTCTGGGGCAAGTGGGAGGTGATCGGCGCCGGGGCGAGCGCGGAGCTCCTGCCGCTTGTCATTCTCCTCGTCATCGCCTCGGTGATTTCGCTCGGCTACTATCTGCGCCTGGTCTGGATCATGTTCATGAACGAGCCCGAGCCCGCTTTCGAGAGCGTCGACGGATCGGTGTCGCTGACCGTGGTGCTCTCCACCATCATCGGCGCGGTGGTCTTCTTCATCTTCATCGGACGGCTGTCCGAGGCGGCCACGCGCGCGGTCGGACTGTGACCGGCCCGGCCAGTGTGGCGGATCTCAGCCAGGCGTCCACGCTCTGGCACGACACGCTCGACAGCACCAATGATGAGGCGCGCCGGCTTATCAGCGCCGGGCAGGCCAGCCCGGTCTGGCTGGCCACGCAGGAACAGACCGCCGGCAAGGGCCGGGCGGGGCGTCGGTGGGAGTCGGCCCGGGGAAACCTCTTTGCCACGTTCCTGTTTCCGCTGAGTGGTGAGCTGAAAGATGCCTCAAAGCTCCCCTTTGCCATGGGCGTGGGCGCGGTGTTGGCCTTGGCCGGGCTGGGACTTGCGCCCGCGGTAGAGCTCAAATGGCCGAATGATCTGCGCGCCGGGCGGGCCAAGCTTGGCGGCATCCTCGTGGAAACCATGGAACAGTCCGGTGTGAGCTGGGCGATCTGCGGCATCGGGATCAATGTCGCCACCGCCCCGGAGGCCCCTGACCAGGCGACGACCTGCCTGGCGGCGCTCGGCGCACCGCCCGGCCTCGACGCGCAGATGATGCTGGAACGGCTGCGGCCGGCCTGCGCCGCGGCGATCTCACAGGCCGACGGGGATTTCCCGCGCCTGCTCGAGACCTGGCGCGACCATGCCGAGGGCCTCGGTCAGACCGTGCGCGCTCGTCCCGGCGGCGAGCTGGTGGAGGGCGTGTTCGAGGGGCTCGAGCCGAGCGGCGCGCTTCGCCTGCGCCTTGCCAACGGCACTCTTCGCGTGGTCCATGCCGGTGACGTGAATCTCGTGGAGTGAAGCCCATGCTGCTCGCCATCGATGTGGGCAATACCAACACCGTCTTCGGCATCCATGACGGCCGCGACTGGGTCAGCCAGTGGCGCGCCGCCACCGATGCCGCAAAGACCGCCGATGAGTATGCCGTGATGGTGCGCGCCTGGTGCAAGGTGGAGGGCATCGAACTGGCCGGGGTCAATCACTGCCTGATCTCCAGCGTGGTGCCGCAGTCGCGCTTCAATTTCCGCAACCTCGCCAAGCGCTATCTCGGTGTGGAGCCGCGCTTTGTCGGCGATCCTGACGTCGAACTCGGCGTGCCGATCCGTATACGCCGGCCGGAACAGGTGGGCGCCGACCGGCTGGTCGCCGCCGTCGGCGCGCACACCGCCCATGGAGGTCCGCTGATCGTGATCGACAGCGGCACCGCCACCACTTTCGACATTGTTGGCGCCGACGGCGCCTTCGAGGGCGGCATCATCTCGCCGGGTATCAACCTCTCCATGCGCGCGCTGCATGATGCGGCTGCGCAATTGCCGCGCATCGAAATCCGCGATCCGGGCGGGGTCATCGGGCAGGATACGGTCAGCGCGATGCAGTCGGGCGTGTTCTGGGGGTACATCGAACTCATTGACGGGCTCGTCCGGCGCATCAAATCGGAGTACGGACATCGTATGACAACGGTCGCGACGGGCGGTGTCGTTTCGCTCTTCGAAGGCGCTTCGAAGGAGATCGAGATCTACGACCCTGACCTCTTCATGCGCGGCCTTCTTGAAATTCACAAACGGAACCAAGCCAAGACATGACATCACCTGACAAGGCCGAACTCGTTTTCCTGCCGCTTGGCGGATGCAACGAGATCGGGATGAATCTGAACGCCTATGGCTATGGCCCGCCCGAGCACCGCAAGTGGATCCTTGTCGATGTGGGCGTGACCTTCGGCGACCACCGCACGCCGGGCATCGACCTGATCTGCCCGGACCCGGAATTCTTCCGGGAGTTCGCCGACGATATCGAGGCGATCTTCCTGACCCACGCCCATGAGGACCATATCGGCGCGGTGGGCCTGCTCTGGCCTTATTTCCGTGCGCCGCTTTATGCCACGCCCTTCACCGCCGAACTGGTGCGCCAGAAGCTCGCCGAGCGCGGGCTCGACACCGAGGCGGAGGTGCGCGAGCTGCAGCTCGGTGGAGAGGCCCAGGCCGGCGCCTTCAAGGTGCGCTATGTCACGCTGACCCATTCCATCCCCGAGCCGAACGCACTGTCCATCGAGACACCGCTCGGTCGGATTTTCCATACCGGCGACTGGAAGATCGATCCCGATCCCCTGGTCGGCAAGGATTTCGACCATGAGGGCGTGACAGCCCTCGGCGATGCCGGCGTGCTCGCCATGGTGTGTGATTCCACGAATGTCTTCGAGGAAGGCGAGGCGGGCTCGGAACTGAGCGTCAGGGAATCCCTCACCGAGGTGATCGGCAAGCAGACCGGCCGTGTGGCGGTGACCACCTTCGCCTCCAATGTTGCGCGACTGTCCAGCGTGATCCACGCCGCCAACCTGCACGGGCGCAGCGTCTGCCTGGTCGGGCGCAGCATGCACCGCATCACCGCAGCGGCCCAGTCGGTCGGCATGCTGAAGGGCGCACGCTTCGTCGATGAGGAGGAGGCCGGTTTCCTGCCGCCGGAGAACATTCTCTATCTCTGCACCGGCAGCCAGGGCGAGCCGCGTGCGGCGCTCTCGCGCATCGCCCGTGGCGAGCATCCCAATGTCAGCCTGGACGAGGGCGATACGGTGATCTTCTCCTCCCGCGTGATCCCCGGCAATGAGCGGGTCATCTTCGACATGCAGAACGACCTCGCCAATCGCGGTGTCCACCTGATCACCGACCGGATGGCGCACATCCATGTCTCCGGCCATCCCTGCCGGGACGAGCTGCGCCGCATGTACCAGATGGTGCGCCCGAAGATTGCCGTGCCGGTGCATGGCGAGCGCCGACACATCGTCGAGCATGCCGATTTCGCCCGCACGCTCCAGGTGCCCCAGGCGGTGACCCCGCGCAATGGCGATCTCCTGCGCCTGGCGCCGGGTGATCCGGAGGTTCTGGACGAGGTGCCGGTGGGCCGGCTCCTGCTCGATGGCGACCGGCTCCTGCCCGAAGGCGCCAGCGGCGTCATGGAACGCATCCGGCTGTCGCAATACGGGCTGCTCTCGATCTCGGTGGCGCTCGATGGCG
>CAZXWB010000220.1:0-3514 GCA_964644395.1 uncultured Hyphomonadaceae bacterium
CAATGGCGCCGCCGGCATCATTCCCGCGGTGCTGAGGCATTATTGCCGCGACGAACCGGACGGCGACAGGAAGGTCCGCACGTTCCTGCTCACCGCCGGCGGTATCGGGCTTCTCTACAAGCAGCGTGCCTCGATTTCCGGCGCCGAGATGGGCTGCCAGGGCGAGGTCGGCGTGGCCTGCTCCATGGCCGCGGGCGGGCTTGCCGCGGTCTGGGGCGCCACGCCGGCGCAGGTGGCGAGCGCCGCCGAGATCGGCATGGAGCACAATCTGGGCCTCACCTGCGACCCCGTGGCGGGCCTTGTCCAGATCCCCTGTATCGAGCGCAACGCCGTGGGCGCGGTGAAGGCGGTGAACGCCGCCCGCCTGGCGCTGCATTCCGACGGTCACACGCGGGTCTCGCTCGATCAGGTCATCGAGACCATGCGCCAGACCGGGCTCGACATGTCGTCGAAGTACAAGGAAACGAGCCAGGGCGGACTGGCGGTGAATGTCGTTGAGTGCTGATGGCTCCCGCCGGACCGGGAGGTGTTCCATCACAAGACCTGGCGCTCCAGGGATGTAATGCGAAGGCCCGCTTCGCCCTCTTCATCGGAGACCTGCACCGCCATCTTGAAACGGCAGCGTGTCCCGTCCGGAGCCACAATGGTGAGGTCGTCACCCTTGGCGGCCTTTGCCATTCGATGGCGCCGGATCCGGGGGCCGAGCTTCTGTTGCGGCAATTGTTCGTTGATCAGGGCGGCGATCTGGTCAGTGCCCCTTGCCACACCTAACGCCGAGGCGGTGGACCAGACGCCCTCGCGATGGAACAGGCGCGCTGCTTCTTCACCGTCGCGCCGGTCTACACAGTCGAGAAAGCGCATCAGCAGTGACCGCTTCGAGCGCCGCGGGGCATATGTTGTATGGAGCAGGGTATGAGCGGTGTGAGAGTTGGGCTGGCCCAGCTCGGTCTCATAGAGCGTCTGAACATCGCGGTTTTCGTGGGACCGCCTGCGCGGCGCGGAGGCATCCACGCCATACACCGCAGCGGCGCGTTTCTGCAGGATTTCCGGGTCCATGGATTTCGGCTCGCCACCCCCGCCGAGGCAGCCCCCGACGCAGGCCATCACCTCGATGGCGACAAATGCCTCGCGCCAGTCCTCGGTCTCCAGCATGCGCTGGGCTGCAGCGATCCCGTTGCAGACCGCCACGCTGCCGATACCCGGCACTTCCGCGGTTTTGACCCCATCCCTGACACCGCGCAGGGCCTGCCATTCCAGTGGCAGCATGTCGCCGGCGCCCTTCAGATACGAAGCCGTTCGCACCATGGCCTCCATGACGCCCCCGGAGGCTCCGAAAATCTGGGCCGCGCCCGTGCTTTCGCCAAGCGGGCTGTCGAAGACACCATCTTCGGCGAGGGCACCGAAGGCGATCCCCCTCGACCGGATCATGCGCGCCAGTTCCCGCGTGGTCAGGACATGGTCGACATCGCCCGATTGGCCGGGCCGGGCGGCCTCGTCTTTCTTCGCCGTGCAGGGCATAACGCTTACCACGCAGGGTTCAGCCTTTCCCTCGGCGAAATCGGGTCCGAGGGCGCGCGCAAAGGCGCCGCGCTTCGACAAGGCGCCATGCATCTGCTGGGGCGATTTCGTGGTGCTGAGATGGCCAAGCAGGTCAGGTCTGTTGATCTCGGCCCAGTTCACCCAGCCCGGACAGCAGGAGGTGAAAAGGGGCAGGGACCCATTCGCCTCAAGCCGCGACAGGAGCTCTGAACCCTCCTCCATGATGGTGAGGTCGGCGGCGAAATTCGTATCGAAGACGTAATCGAAGCCAAGCTGACGAAGGGCGTTGATGAGCCGTCCCGTGCTAACCGTGCCGGGCTCGAGGCCGAATTCCTCGCTGATGGCGATGCGGGTGGCGGGCGCCACCTGCACAACCGAGACCCGCCGTCGGGAATCGAGGGTCCTCAGGACATCATGCCAGTGCGGTGCCTCGACCAGGGCGCCGACCGGGCACACCAGCGTGCACTGGCCACAGGAGATGCAGCCCGTTTCGCTCAGGGGTTCGTCGAATACCGTCACCGGCAGGCGGTCGAAGCCACGTTCGGCGAAACCGATCACATGCTGCTGCTGGCCCGCCTCGCCGCAGGCCTCCACACACAGGCCACATTCGATGCATTTCGACAGGTCCCGCCAGATGCTCGGTGATGTGTGGTCGCTGGAGAGGTGTTCGGGGTGTTCCGGCGAGCCTGTCGGGACCTCGGGCCAGCGCTCCTGCCATTGGTTCTCTGCGACAAGGGTCTGGAGCCGGCAATCGCCATTCACCTCGCAGCGCATGCAATCATTCGGGTGGCGGGCGAGAATCCATTCGGCATTGGCCCGGCGAAAAGCGTGCAACTCCGCGCTGTCGGTGTCGATGACATCACCGCTCTTCGCCGGAGTCTTGCAGGCCGGTTGGGGTCGGTCTTCGCCCTCCACCTCCACAAGGCACATCCGGCACACGCCGTGCGACGGCAGGCCGGGATGGTGGCAGAGCGTGGGCACATGGCAGCCCGCTGCGCGCACGGCGTCGAGCAGCGTGGCACCTTCCTCGACCTCGGCGAACTGCCCGTTCACGCTCAGCTTGTGCATCGCCTCTCATTCCTGACTGACCCTGACGGTGCCATCCTATCCCGCGGCAGGATACCCCGCTTGACCTCTGACAAATGGCCAAGGGAAATCAGCCAGGAGCAGGGCGTGATCGCTGGCATGTGGGCGCTGATAGCCGACATCGGCGAACCGTTCCGTGTCGACGGCTCGGGCCTCTCGTGCCATGCCGCGGCGGATCACCCTTATGTTCCGACGCGGAGTTTGTCCCGCAAGGACCGACGAGACGAAGATCCGGTCCGGACAGGTATAGGCACCGGTTTGACGGTGGAAATAGGTCCACCGGTCGTCAGCGGGCAGGTCCATTGTGAGGTCAACGGCGAAACCTGGCCCCAGCACGGCCAGGTCGGCGGCGTCTTGGTTGTCATGGGCGTTGAAATCGCCAAGGGCCACCCAAGGCAAGGTTTCGGGTTCGGGCACGGTCTCCTCGATAACCGCCCGCAGCGCACCAGCTTCGGCGCGCCGGATATGATGGCCGGGATCATTTGTGTCGCCGACGGCCTTGAAATGGCAGACGAAGATCCAGAGCCCGTTGCATCGCATGGCCAGGCAGTCGCGACGGAAGACGCGTTCGCTGGCATCATGTCCTCCGGGAACGGGCAGGCCGATATCGCCAAACCGCAGTCCGGCATGGCTGCGAACCTCCTCAAGGGGCTTCCGGCTGAGGACGGCGACATCCATGCTGCGCCCGTCATTGCCTTCGACGCAGATGCGGTGAGGGTAATCGAGGCCGAGCGGGGCGAGAAAAGCCGAGTGGAAATGCTCGAGCGTCGCCTGGTCGAAAACCTCCTGCAGCGCGACGAGATCGGCATTGGCGGCGTGGACCACCGCGGCGGTCAGTTTCCGGTCAGCCAGGGCGGTCTCTTGCAGGTCGCCTGACAGGGAGAAGGGC
>CAZXWB010000221.1:0-3509 GCA_964644395.1 uncultured Hyphomonadaceae bacterium
ACGCTGATCGCAGAATATGCGCGCGAACACAGGGTCTACATCCCGTTTGAGGCGGTGCCGGAGCATGTGATCTGGGCCTTCGTGTCGGCGGAGGACAAGAAGTTCTTCGATCACAACGGCATCGACTATCTCGGCATGGCGCGGGGCGTCTCGCGCACGGCGCTGAACAAGATCCAGGGCAAGTCCGGCATGCAGGGCGGCTCGACGATTTCCCAGCAGGTCGCCAAGAACATGCTGCTCTCGCGTGACCAGACCGTCGAGCGCAAGGTGAAGGAAGCCATCGTCACCCTGCGGATGGAAAAGATCTTCTCGAAGGAGAAGATCATGGAGTTCTATCTCAACGTCATCTACCTGGGACGGAATTCCTACGGTGTCGGCTCGGCCTCGCTCAATTATTTCAACAAGGCGTTGCCGGAACTGGACCTGGCTGAGGCCGCCACACTCGCGGCCCTTGCCCAGCGTCCGGGCGCGGTGAACCCCGACACCAATCCCGAGCGCCTGGTGGTGCGGCGCAACTGGGTCCTCGGGCGCATGGTGGCCAACGGTTACATCAGCCAGGCAGACGCCGACGAGGCCATCGCCCAGCCGCTCGTCACCGGACGCCGGTTGCGCGGTGAGGCCTATGAAGCGGCGGCCTATTTCGTCGAGGAGGTCCGGCGCGAACTGATCGAGACCTATGACGAGGACACGCTCTACACCGGCGGCCTGTCGATCCGCTCCACCATCGATTCCGAGCTTCAGATCGCCGCCAAGGAAGCCCTGCGCGCAGGGCTCGTCGCCTATGACCGCCGCCATGATTACCGCGGCCCCTTCGCCAAGGTCGATCCCGGCCCCGGTGCGGTGGCCGCGCTGAAGGAGATCGACCGACCGAGCGGGGCGGGAGATTGGGAAGCGGGCGTGGTCACCGGCGTGGCGCCGGAAACCGCCACCCTGACCCTGGTCGACGGCCAGACCGTGGACCTCGATCCGGCCGACGTGGAATGGGCGCGCGAAACCTTCCAAAGTGTGGAGGGCAATGATGGCCTGACGCTCGGCGACGTCGTGCTGGCCGAGGTCACGCGTGTTCCGGCCGAGCAGGTCGAGCCCGTTGCCAACCGCTCCGGTGAGGAAGTCCTCGAAGCAGGCATTGACGAGCCCATGGACATTTCCGATCTGTCGGAGCCGGCAGAGACCGCCGGTCCGGTGCTGGTACCGGAAGGCTTCGCCGCGCTGCGCCAGATCCCCGAAGTGGAGGGCGCCCTCATCGCCATGGACCCGCAGACGGGCCGCGTGCTCGCGATGGCTGGTGGCTTCTCCTTCTGGAAGAGCCAGTACAACCGCGCCACCCAGGCCAGCCGCCAGCCGGGCTCGACCTTCAAGCCCTTCGTCTATGCCGCTGCGCTGCAGAATGGTTACACCCCGGCGTCGAAGGTGCTGGACGCCCCCTTTGTCGAGTATGACGTCTCCACCGACGAGTACTGGAAGCCAAGCAATTACGAGCGGGGGCGCTATTTCGGACTGTCGACCCTGCGCCTGGGACTGGAAAAATCCCGCAACGCCATGACTGTGCGCATGGCCCAGGACATCGGCATGGAGCCGATCGTCGATCTGGCCGCGGACATGGGGGTCTACCCCGAGCCGCCGCCGGAATTCCTCGCCGTTGCCCTTGGCGCCGGTGAGAGCACGCCGCTGGAAATGGTGGAGGGCTATGCTGCGTTCGTGAATGGCGGCAAGCGCGTCGAGGCGACGATTCTCGACCGCGTGCAGGACCGCCATGGCCGCACCCTCTATGCCTATGACGAACGGGCCTGCGAGGGTTGCGATGTGGAGGAATGGGATGGTGGCCCGCCGCCGGCCATTCCCGACGAGCGAGAGCAGGTCCTCGACCCGGTGACATCCTACCAGATTGTGCACCTGCTGGAGGGCGTTGTGGAGCGCGGAACGGGCCGCCGGGCGCTCGCCGTGGGCAAGCCGCTGGCCGGCAAGACGGGCACGACCAATGATTATATCGATGCCTGGTTCATGGGCTTTTCGCCCGATCTGGTCGCCGGTGTCTGGGTTGGCTTTGATGAGCCCCGATCGCTGGGCCAGAACGAGGCCGGCGGCAGCGTGGCCGCGCCGATTTTTACCGATTTCATGGCAGAGGCGCTGGAAGATGAACCCGCCGTTCCCTTCCGCATTCCTCCGGGTGTGCGGCTGGTGGAGATTGATGCGCGTACTGGCGAATTGCCCGGTCCGGGCACCGATGTGGTGATTCGCGAGGCCTTCCGGCCGGGTACCGAACCGGGTGTGAGCTTCGACAATGCCGACACCGAGTCCCTTTTCGGCAGCGGGCAGTCGCCGATTTCCGGCGCAGGCACCGACACCGTCGATCCCGACGACGAACCCCTGCCAGCCGGGGATGTGGTGGATTCCAGTCTCTCCGACGGCGAGTGGTGAGCGGGCGCCCGGACAAACAAGGCGCCATGTCCGGGCTTGATCGGCACCGCTGAATGGGCGATGGCGGTTGGTCGGCGTCCATCCGGTGACGCCGGACCGAATGATCCAGACCAGATGTGGGAGTTCCGCCAGACATGGCCGTAGACATTGAATCCATGACCTCCAGAATCGAGCAGTCGCTGGAACTGCTGAGGAGGCGTCTTTGACCCGGACGTCGCCGAGAAACGTTTCGCCGAGCTGACCGCGCTCAGTGAGCGGCCGGATTTCTGGGACGACAACGAGACCGCCCAGAAACTCATGCGCGAGCGCAACCGGCTGGAAGAATCGCTCAATCTGATTTCATCGCTCGAGGGCGACCTGCAGGCTCACCGCGAACTCGCCGAGATGGCAGAGATGGAGGGAGATGAGGCACTCATGGCCGAGGTCCGCGCCGCGGTGGAAGCCTCACTGGAAAAGGCCGAACGCGCCGAACTCGAGGCGCTCCTCTCGGGCGAAGCCGACGGCAATGACTGCTATCTCGATATCCAGGCGGGTGAGGGCGGCACCGAGAGCAATGACTGGGCGGCCATGCTGCGGCGCATGTATGTACGATGGGCGGAGGCCCGCGGCTTCTCCGTGGAAGAGGTCGACACCCGCGATGGCGAAGAGGCCGGCATCAAGGCGGCCACATTGCTGATAAAGGGCGAGAACGCCTATGGCTGGCTGAAATCGGAGCAGGGCACGCACCGGCTGGTGCGCATCTCGCCCTTTGATTCCTCGGCGCGGCGCCACACGAGCTTTGCCGGGGTCAGCGTGTCTCCGGTGATCGACGAGACCATCGAGATCGAGATCAATCCGTCAGAGGTGCGCACCGACACCTACAGGGCGTCCGGCGCGGGTGGCCAGCATGTCAACAAGACCGATTCTGCGGTGCGCCTGACCCACGAACCCACGGGCATTGTGGTGGCCTGCCAGGCCGGTCGCTCGCAGCACCAGAACCGGGCCCAGGCCTGGGACATGCTGCGTTCAAAGCTTTACGAGCTTGAACTCAAGAAACGCGAGGAAGCCGCCGCGAGCGCCCATGATGCCCGGAACGATATCGGCTTCGGCCA
>CAZXWB010000222.1:0-3492 GCA_964644395.1 uncultured Hyphomonadaceae bacterium
TGATCATTGTGCCGAACCAGAACCTGTTCCGCATCACCAATGACAAGACGCCGATTGCCGCCGCCTTCCAGATGGCTGACGAAGTGCTGCATGCCGGCGTGCGCGGGGTCACCGACCTCATGGTGATGCCCGGCCTGATCAATCTCGATTTCGCCGATGTGCGCACGATCATGCACAATGGCGGGCCGGCCATGATGGGCACCGGAGAGGCGAGCGGCGAGGGCCGCGCCCTCGAAGCCGCCCGCGCCGCGATCACCAACCCACTGCTCGACGACGTCTCCATGAAGGGGGCGCGTGGTGTCCTGATCAACATCACCGGCGGCTACGACATCACCCTTTTCGAGGTCGACGAAGCCGCCAACGCCATTCGCGAACAGGTCGATCCGAACGCCAATATCATTCTCGGCTCGACCTTCGATACCGAAATGGAAGGCACAGTGCGTGTCTCCGTTGTGGCCACGGGCCTTTTGGAGGCCGACGGCCAGCAACTGGCCCCGGCAGAGCAGGCCGAAGACCCCGCGCCCGCCTTCACTGCCGAGCCGCCAAAAGTGTCCATCGTCCGCCCGAGCGTCGTGGATGACAGCGAGGACGAGGCCGCCGTCGAGGACGATTCGCGTCCCGACTTCGTCGGCCGTACCCTGCCGCCGTCGCACCTGCCTGGCTCCGAAGGCGACGCCCAGGTCCCGGCCGACCATGTCTTTCGCGGAAAGGCTGCCAGTCGTGGCGACGACAAGCTTGACGGCTTTTCCAAGCTGTTCGGTTGGCGGCGCGGCGATGGCGAGGAGGATGGTGGCAGTGATGTTGACGAGCAGGGCGCCATCGTCTCCAAGCCCGACGAGTCCATTGAACCGGCCCCCTTCGATGATGATGACCTGGAAATTCCGGCCTTCCTGCGCCGCTCGGCCGGTCACTGACATTTCCTGACAGTTGATGATATGACCCGGACCCCGCCACACACTGTGCCGGCGGGGTTTTTCAATGAAAAATCAGTGACCTGGATTCGTCCTTTCAGTCCTCCCCTCGGTCTATCCACCGGTCGTAACAGGGGGAAATATTTGGTGTCTTGAAGATTGCCGGTCGGGAGGCTTGGTAGAGATCAAGTGTAGATTTCGGGCAGGCGAGGCGCAGGGCGGCGCATGGTCTGCGGGAGGCAGCGAATGGCGTTCCAGACCACATTGGCAAACATCGTGACCTGCGCCGGCGTCGGCGTCCATTCCGGTGCGCGCGCCTGCCTGACCCTCGGGCCGGCGCCCGTGGGACACGGCATCGCCTTCCAGCGCCGCGACATGGCCGGCAGCCAGCCCATTCCCGCCCGAGCCGACCGGGTCAGCGACGTCATGCTGGGCACACAGATCGAGGGCGATGACGGCGCCACGGTCTCCACCATCGAACATCTCATGGCTGCCCTGGCAGGGCTTGAAATCGACAATGTGCTGGTGGAGGTCGACGGACCGGAAGTGCCCATCATGGATGGCTCCTCATCGGTGTTTTGCGACCTGCTGCTCAAGGCGGGCCGGCGCGAACAGGCCGCGCCACGCCGGCGCATCCGCATGCTCGACACGGTGGAGGTTCGCGACGGTGACAAGCTTGCGCGGCTCTGCCCGACGCCGGGGCGTTACCTGTCCATGAATGCCCGCATCGATTTCGACAATGGCCGCATCGGTGTGCAGACCGTGGCGCTGAGGTTCACGCCGGGCGCCTTCGTCCGAGAAATCGCCTACGCCCGCACCTTCGGTTTCATGCACGAGGTCGATTATCTGCGCCAGAAGGGCCTTGCCCGCGGCGGGTCCCTCGACAATGCCGTGGTGCTCGACGGCGAGGAGATACTGAATCCCGAAGGCCTGCGCAGCGAAGACGAATTTGTCCGCCACAAGGTGCTCGACGCGGTCGGGGACCTGTCACTCGCCGGCGGACCGATTGCCGGGCATTACGAGGTCAACCAGCCTGGCCATGCGATCAATAATGCGCTGGTGCGCAAGCTGCTCGACACGCCGGAGGCATGGTGCTGGGAGCGGGATGTGGACGTGGCCCACGGGACGGAAAGCCGCAGCGAACTGCGCCGCGTCGCGGACTAACCGACCCTAGCTTTCGTCGTTTTCCACGCGCTCAAGCTCTTCTGTCATGTAACCCGCCATGAAGCCGCGGACGAATTCCGCCGCCGCTGCGATCGTCTCTTCGCTGGCCGCAATCAGGCTCGCCACATCGGAGCCGTCGACCCGGGCTGACAGGCGCTTCTGGGCGAGCGGGGCACGCGTGCGCCCGTCCAGAATCGACAGCGTCATCATGGTTTCGGCGGCGGTATCGGTGAGCCCGAAGGTCTGCAGCCGCCAGTGGACCTCCACATCGCCGCGTGCACCGGAGGCATTGTCCACCGCCACGCCGTCGCCGACATAGGCGTTCAGCCGGTCGATCAGCGCGAATTTCAGCATCAGCGTGGCATTATCGGCCCATTGCGCTTCACCGAGCACGACGAGCCCGCCATCGGTGCCTTCGGCGGTGATCTGGCGCCCGGCCAGCAGGCGGGGGCCGTCGGGCTCGCGCACCACGATAACGCCGCTGAGTTCGGCCTCGGCCCTCTCCTCGCCGGCGAAGCCGATCTGGTAGACCGCCTCGGGGGCCCTTTGCTCGGGGATGACCGACACGCAGGCCGATAGCAGCGGCATAGCGATCAGGGCGACGGACAGCGTCATCGCGGGCAAGGGTTTCATGGGCATGTTCCTATCTCTCACGCACGGGCAGCGGGTCGCCGACGACAAAACTGCGCGGGTTCTGTTCCACCTCGCGGGCCAGCCCGTCCAGTCGGTCGATGAGCATCTGCAGGTCCTGGCCCACCCGGCCGATCTCGTCGAAGGCGGTGGTGGCCGGCTGTTCGATATTGCCGAGCACCGTGTCGAAGCGGTTCGACGCGCTGGTCAGCGACGTCTGGAGGTTTTCCGTGCTCGCCTGCAGGCTGGTGATCAGTTCATCGACGCGGCCGCCAAGGCGGGCGACCTCGGTGTTGGAGGTTTCGGCGAGGGTGTCGATGGAGGCTGCGGCCTCGTTCAGCGCGACAATCGCCTCATCCATGCGCGCGAGTGTCGATCGCACCTCAGAGGTCAGGCCGTCTTCGCCGGACAGCTCCGCGCTCAGCCTTTCCACATTGGCGAGCGTGCGCCCGAGGCTGTCGATGTTTTCGTCCGACATGAGCCGGTTCAGCCGTTTCAGCGCCTCGTCGGCATCGCTCATGATCTCCTGGCCGCCGGACACAATGCTGGCGAGCTGGGTCGGTTCGGTGGCGATGATGGGTATGGGATCGCCGGGCCGACGCCGGACAAGCGCCTCCTCGCCGGACTGGATCTGGATGAAGGTGGCCCCGGTCAGGCCGACAAAGTCGAGAATCGCAGTGGAATCGGTGCGCACAGGCGTCTTGGCGTCGATCCGGATACGTGCGAGCACTCTGGAATCGTTCTCCTCGTCGATGGACAGCCGCTCCACCTCGCCGACCTTGAGGCC
>CAZXWB010000223.1:0-3480 GCA_964644395.1 uncultured Hyphomonadaceae bacterium
TGAGGTGGAATCCCCATTTCCACGACATCGTTCCGGAGGGCGGATTTGATGATGAGGGTACCTTTTTCTACATCCCGTTCTCAGGGCTCCAATCCATGGTCGAGCTCTTCCGCCGTCGGGTCATCAAGCTACTGGTGGACCGCAAACTCCTAAACGAGGACTTCGCTGGGAACCTCCTGTGCTGGAAGCATTCCGGGTTCAGCATAGATAACAGCGTTCGCGTCCTCGCGGAGTACATCGCACGACCCCCGATTTCGCTGAAGAAGATCCACTACGAGCCGTTTAAGGGGAAGGTTCTGTTTCACACCACATACTCGGAGTATTTCAAGCAGAACGTCCACCTGTTCGATGCCCTCGATTTTCTCGCCGAGCTCACTCAGCACGACCCCCAAAGGGACTCCAGCTCATCCGGCGCTACGGGCTCTATGCCTCCCGTACAAGGGGACGGTGGGAAGAAATGCCCTGGGTGGCCGAGCGGGTGCCCGAGGGGTGGAAGGTCTCTCATCGACATCCCGTTGACGCAGAAGGCCTGGACTGTGTACCGCTGCGGGATGGTGACGAGGAAGTCACCGTCGATGCGCACAAACGTGCATGGGCCCGACTCCTGGCGAAGGTCTATGAGGTTGATCCCTTCGTGTGTCCGAAATGCGGTGCCGAGATGAAGGTGATCGCGATCATCGAGGATCCCGACGAGCTGGGGCGGATTCTCCGGCATCTGGTCAAGATGGGGCGTTCCCCACCGGGATTCGACCCTGATCGGCTTAACTGATAGCTTTCTCGGCCTCGCTCCTCGGGAAAAGTGTGCCCGTCTCCGACCACAATCGTCTCCGTAACAGCCCGATATCGCCCCATCGGTTGGTCTATGACTTTAAATGTCGACCGTAGGTGCCGTCAGCACCGCGCGCTCCACGATTCTCGTTGTGATTTCGTCGAATCTTCCGATACCCGGCCGTTTCGCGGTTGCACTCCGGGATAGGGTTTCCTATCATTTGGATCTGGCGGAGCTGATCGAGACGGCCAAAGATCTCGTCAGCACCATAGAACAGCCGAACACCAGCGGTCATCTCGTGGAAGTCGACGATGAGAAGCTGTTTCTGCCGGGGGTGTATCCAAGCCAGACAGCTACCGAATAGCGCCGGCTACTTGGCTATCTTGCCGGATGGTGGACTTTCATATTCGCGCACCCGGTGTCGGTTAGGGCGTTGAAATGCCATTGGGCCGGTCCACCACCGCTTCCGGCGAATCGCGCCGATCAACCCGGTCAGCAAGATCGGCGTCTTCTCCGTCTTCGACTCCCAGGGCGATCGACAGGCGACGCCGAAAGTAAGCATCCGGGCGAAGGTGGTCGCCTTTGGGATGCTGTCGATCGATTGTGTCTCTCGGTTGCCCGCTCATTGCCGGCCCGTCCACGATCGCGGCAACGGTCGCCATGAGTGCCGAAGCGGGTTCCGTGATTACCTTTCTTGCCATGTCCGTCGCGGTGGTAATCAACATACTGCTCATGGTGGCGTCGCCTCTCATCAGCGGCGCTCTGCGCCGCTTTGATCTTATGGGTGCTCTTATCCGGTTCACGGGCCTGATCGTCGCAACCCTCGGTGCGCAAATGGTGTTGAACGGTCTCGCCGAATGGAAAGAAGTACTTCAATCAGAGGCGGATAGTAATGCCTAACGATGACTCGCTCACTTCCACCTTCTTTCCTCGGACTAAGACCGTGGCTACGAAACGCTCGTAGTCCCGAACCCCGGAGCGCGCAAGCGTGAGGCGCCATCTGGGCCGATAACCACACAGACCTCGGGGACGATTCCCGCCCGCCAAATCCTCTCGGCCCGCAACCGATTGGAAAGCACGTATACTGAGTGTTTTTTCCGGCTGATCGGGCTATCATTGGAAGAGGAGGTGCAAGATGAATCGCACAGGGTCCGCCGCGCTGTTTTTGGTTGTCCTTGGCCTTGTTGCCTTGCTGTTAGGGTGCTCATCTGCAGGGTCGTCGGGATCCGGGTCTTCCTCCGATCCCCTCACGCCGCTGATGATCGACGACTTTGAGGACGGCGACCGAGACAATCTTCTTAACTCCTGGATGAGATCCGGCACCGGGGACGATATCGAGATTACCTTAGACCCGCCAAAGAAGGGCAGCTACGCCCTTCGGTGGGTTTCCGAGCTTACCGCCGGATCAACGGGTTGGGCCTCCTTGGGCGTTCATACCGGGCCACAGAGCACGGCAACTCCCGCCGACGCATCGGCGTACGGCAGGCTTTGCTTCAACCTTGGCCTAGGCGGTATGGTCGATTCCGGGGCTCACCCCGAGATAGAGCTTCACGTCCTTGGGGATACAGGCAACTCCATTCGCTACGATCTGCTTTCCGACTTTGCCACCGACTTTGACGAGTATTCAATCCCCCTCTCCGATTTCACTGTCAGCCAGGGAAGTCTCGAAGCGGTCAAGGGGGCGGTGCATCAAGTTCAGTTTGTCATCTTCGTGTGGGGCGCACAAGGCGACAAACTGGACTTCCATCTTGTCGTCGACGATCTGAGATTCGAGGAGTAGCGGCGGGCCGCAGTCTCGCGGCCCGGGAAGGCGCTGCGGGCCGCTTACGGCCTGAACACCTCGGTGTGGAGCAGATATGCCCTAAACCTTTTCGGGTCGAGCTGCACGCCGATTCCGGGTTCCGCGGGTACGCCGAAGGTTCCGTCGGGTGCCATCTCTATGAGTGGTTCCACGATGTCGTCGCTCATGTAGTGACGCGATTCCTGAATGTCTCCCGGTTGGCTGACTCCGCCCAATGAAGAGAAGATGATGTTGTACATCATGCCGACCCCGGATTCCAACATGCTGCCGCACCAGAGATCGGTGTTGCTCTCCCGGCAGAGCTCCTCAATGCCCATGCTCTCCCTCAGTCCGCCGACTCGCGAGATCTTTACGTTGATTACGCCGCAGCTTCCCAGCTGAATGGCCTGACGCGCCGCCCGGGCGTCAACGACGCTTTCGTCCAAGCAGATGGGCGTTTGGAGCTGCGCCTGTAGTGCCGCATGATCGACGATGTCGTCATGCTCCAAGGGCTGCTCGATCTGGGTTAGGCCAAACTCGTCGAGGCTCCGGAGAACCGCCGCGTCGGCAAGCGTATAGGAGGAGTTTGCATCCACCATCAAGAGAGTTACCCCCGACGCGATTCGAACGCGTGACCTACTGCTTAGGAGGCAGTAATTCTACCTATATTGGACATTTGGTGCTTGTATGAAGCCGAAAACCGGTGCCAAACTGCCACTTCTTCATATACGTTATATGGCTTGCGGCAAACTGCGGTAAATTTGAGGTAAGTCGGGTCGGTGTTTCGATGACTGTGGTCAACTGGGACAGCGGGTTCGGTTGAGTGTGACTTTAGCGAACAGGCCTCCTATCTGAAGCAAGAAGCACGTTTAGCCAGTATATATCTATGTGAGCACGGCAATCTCCGTCGCGATCACGGCGACAAACCGGT